>JBAXFW010000022.1:0-11740 GCA_037139635.1 bacterium
CGTCATTACTTCCCACTAAAGTAATACTGGAATCTCTTAGTGATAAGAATGCATTATCTTTTAAAATTACATCATCTAAATTTATACTTTTAACACTCAAGAGAAGAGTAATAAAATCTTTGCCGACTTCTGATGCTTTATTACTTCCACTATTACTAGTATCAATCAGAGTACCAGAAGAAGAAGTAAGCGCCGTGTCTACTGGTGATTTTTTAATAAAAAGAAAATAAATCAAGAACAAAGCTCCCACTACCACCAAGCCAATTATTATGTTTTTTGTTTTTGAATTCATTTTAATTTTTTAACCAATAAGTTTTAATTTTAAAATTATACTTATATGAGTCAGATGGTTTTGTTTTTCCAAGAATAGAGCTAGAATCAGAGGAAAATGCAATAGAAGAAATATCAACTATTCTTAAATTACTTTCTAAATCTTTCGTAAAATTAATAAAATTTGAATACGTCCCCTCTGTGGAAAACTCTAAATTCCATATTCCGTATTCTTTGCTTTTTGTTGGTGGAGTATTTGCAACCTTGGGCTGTGCTGTAGTCGCATCTGTTGTGTCAGTTGTTTTTGCTATTGTACCCTTAGTATCTGCTTGTGCTTGGCTTGCGTCATATTTCACATCTTTAAGTACCATGCCATAAGGAGAAGCTATTTTTTCAATCTCAAGTATAAGACGAATATTATCTACATTGT
Source organism: bacterium (assembly GCA_037139635.1). GTDB lineage: Bacteria > Patescibacteriota > Minisyncoccia > Phycocordibacterales > UBA9973 > UBA9973. The sequence goes on from JBAXFW010000022.1 coordinate 701, forward strand.
CAGGTAATAATTTTTGCAATTTTGCTAAATTTTCTGGATCAATAGCATTATATTTTTTAGTCAATTTATCACGCTCACTTTCTAATGATTTCGAATTATCTAATGCTTCGTTGTAAGAAGCAATTTCAGTTTTTATTTTTGTAATATCAGCCAAAAGAGGATTAGTAAACTTTAAAAATCCTGCGATCGATACTCCTATTAAAATTGTAGCTGTTAGGTATCTAAACATAATTAATTTGTTATCTCAACATTTGGTGTTGCATTAATCTTACTAAGACTACTACTTTCCCTTTTCACAACTTGTTTATAATTTACAAAACTTTGGTCAACAGAAAAAGTTAAATCAAAAAGTACATTTCCTTTATCATCTAAAGACAAATTTGAAAAAACAGGGTCAATTAAATTTTTATTTTTTGCAAACAAATCTGCCTGAAGAGCAATAGAGCGATAACCAATAGCTTGTCCACTCATATTTATCAATATTTTGTTTGAATTTCCTAAGTCATAACTAAACTTAGTATATCGCACCGTTTTCATCGTCAATGATTCAAGCGCTGTAAAAATTGGAGAAATTGTCATATGGCTACCCAAAATATCACTAGAAGAGCGCAGCCTTCGGTCAAGCAATTTTAATTTACTAATTTCAGCTTGCTCAAATCTATTTTTAGCTAAATTTAAATCAGTTTCCATCTGGGTAACATTTTTTGTTAAGGTTTCTTTATATAAATATGCTCCCCCAGAAACTAACACCATGGTTAAAAAAATAACAATCGGAACAACCACAATAAATCCCATAGGTCGAGATTGTATAGTAGCCTGTTCTACCATTGGTTTTTTGGGTATAAATGATGTTTGAAAATTTTGATCCATATTGTATTTGTAATTCGTAATTGTTAATTCGTAATTACTATTCTATTATCTCATTTATTGTAATTTTCTCAAGGCAAGCCCTATCGCAACTGCAAATTCAGGCCCCGTCGATTCTAAAACTTTATCTAAAAATGCTGGAGCCACAACTTTTCCGAAGGGACGACCAACTTCTACTTCTGCTTTAAAATTATTCGAAGCAACTTCTTTTAATCCTTTCAAGAGTGATCCACCACCGGTAATAATTACTTTACTGACAGTCCGATTATATTTCTTTTCGTATCCTAATAATACATTATTTGTTTCAGAAAAGATATAGTCTGTGTGTGTTTTTATAATATCTGCTAAGCTTTTTTCATTTAGATTTTCGTATAAGCCAAATTCTTTTTTCATTTTTTCAGCTTCGGCGTAAGAAATACTTAAAGACTTTGAAATAGATTCTGTAATATCAGACCCCCCACGATTGATAATATGAAAACTTTTTACAATACCAAATTCAACAATAGATAATTTAGTACGTGAAGCTCCAAAATCCATCAAAAGCACTAAAGATAATTCATGTTCAAAATTGGAACGAATTGAAGAGAAAACTTCAATTTCAAAAAAATCAGTATCGAGCTTACAGCCATCAACCAGAGCTCTGTATTTAGCAATTGCATCATTTTGAATTACAACTACTAATACTTCAATTTTTTCAGTTGCGATAGGTATCACCCCGCCACTATTCGCTTCCAAAAAATTGGTTTCCTTTTTAGGTAAAATGAACCAGTCTAATGTAACTTCGGTAATCGGCACAGGAATATATCTCCTTGCTTCAGTTGCAACAACAGAAGCAAGTTCACTCTTTTTAACATTAGGTGGAATCTCTATTGTAAAAATTAAACTGGATTGTACTGGAATTGCCAAAGCCCCTTTGTTGGTAGTAACTCCAGATTGTTTCAATGTTTCGTTTAGTGCTTCTATTATTTTTTCTGCCGGCAAATTAGTAACTTTGCCAACTTCCAAATCAGCATAAGGACCAAGCCCTATCATGCCATAAGTTACTAGTACTGCCTTCCCATCTTTCTTTTTAATTTCTACTACTTTTATTGAGGAAGACCCTATGTCGACACCAAGAGCTACGTCACTCGAGCTATTATTGAAGACTTTAATATTTGAAAAGATATCTTTAAAAGGATTATTCATTGTGTTTTATGATAAAATACACTTTAAGTATAACATATGAAAAGTTTTTTAGACACAATATTAGACGTGGTTTTCCCCGTATATTGTATCTCCTGCAAAGAGAAAGGTGCTTTTTTATGCTCTCGTTGTCTTTTAAATTCCCCACCTGCAGAGAGAGAAAGCGCGGATTGGATATTTCCATTATTTGACTATCGCCATATACCTATCAAAAAAGCTATCTGGTTTTTAAAATATAAAGGAAAAAGAAATTTAGCTAAAATATTTGCTGAAGCAATGTATGGGAGAATCCTAGAAGAAACTTCTGACCTGCGTATGTTTGAAAATTTTGTTAATCCAATTTTAATTCCTATTCCCCTCGCCCCCAAAAGGTTACGTGAGAGAGGTTTTAATCAAGCAACACTAATTTGTAATGAATTAATAGACTTTGATAAAAGTCTAAATTTTAAATTAGAAAAAAATGTTTTATCTAAACCAAAAGATGGAGAACACCAAGCTCGCATAAAGGATCGCAATAAAAGATTAAAAAACATCATTGGGTGTTTCATTGTGAAAAATCCTGAAATTATTAAAAATAGAAATATAATTCTAATAGACGACGTCACCACTACTAGTGCGACTTTAAACGAAGCTCGAAAAATCTTGAAACAAGCTGGTGCTAAAAAAATAATCGCTTTTACTATAGCTCATTAAATTTTGAAAAAAAATATTTAATGAGTATAATAGAAAAATGAAACATTGCAAAGATTGTGAACCAGCGCAGGAAATACATTGGGTCGCTTACACCTCAGTTGTACTTGGAATGGTAAGTGAGCCATTTTTTGGTATTTTAGAATTATTTTTTAAAAATACAGCTGAAGCTATTTCAAATAGCATATCTATTCCTTTTTATCGCTTAATGGTTTTTTTAAAGTTGGGACACTATGTTTACGAACCAGACGAAAAAGACTCTTGGCGTTCTAAGTGTTTTTGGATAGAAGCCAAAAGACGTGGCATAAAAATGTACGAGTTCCGATTAGGACCAATTGGAGATATTTTTGTCGCTGAATATAAAGGAAAAAAAATTAGTTTCAATAGTCTTGCTCGTCCAGAAGGAAAAGAATCAGAATCTTTATCTTGGATGGACAATAAAGGAATCATGAAAGAAAAATTTTTAAAAGAAGGAATTCCTGTAGCTCGTGGCGGCACTGCTTTTTCTCACCGAAAAGCATTAAACATTTTCAATAAAATTACTAAACCAGTAATTACTAAACCTAACCTGGGTTCCCGCTCAAGACATACCATGATTCATTTAAATACGCCCACAGATTTAATTATGGGTTTTGATAAAGCAAAAAAATTATCTCCTTTAGTAGTCATTGAAGAAGAATTAAATGGATATCTATTTCGTGGCACCTTAATCGGTGGCAAATTAGCAGGGGTTGTAAGACGTGATCAGCCAGAAATAATTGGAGATGCTATACACACAGTACAAGAACTACTAGATAAAGAAAACGAACGCGCAGAAAGAGCGGGTCCTCTTTTCCACAAAATTATGATCGATAAAGAAGCAAATGAAGAGCTTGCTCGTCAGAATGTAAAGCTAAGTGACGTCGTTGAAAAAGGAAAAGTGGTTACTTTTTCTCAAAAAACTTCCCGAGGTTGTGGAGGAACTACGACAGAAGTTACAAGCATTACTCACAAAGACAACATAGCCATGCTAGAACATGTCGGCACATATTTAAACGACCCCCTAGTTGGAGTTGATTTTATTATGGAAGATATCACAAAATCATGGCACGAAGAACAACACTGCGGAATCATTGAGTGTAATTCCCTACCTTTTATAGACCTACACCATTATCCCCTTTTTGGAAAACCTGACAATGTCGCAGGAGCTTTGTGGGATTTAGTACTACCAGAATCCAAAATAGATTAAAGTTTTTCTAAAAATTTATCTTGATACCTAGAAAGCAACATTGGTTCTCCTTTTTCATCGAGAGGTACTTCATCTACGATAAAACCATGCACATCAATTGATCGAACTAAGGACATGAGTTTTGGGTCATCATTGATTTGTTTTTTAATTTCAATCAGTGCTTTTTTATTTTCTAAAACTAAAATTCCCTGTCCAGACAATTCTATATCTTTTTCTTTAGCCACAAGACTACTGCCAATATCACCTCTTAATGAATCTCCTACAAAGATTAAACGATTTTTTGCAATTTTAACACCCTTAGATTCTAGTTCATTAATTAAACTATGTATTGCAATTTCCTTACCGCCACCAGCCATCGTTTCATCTGTCGCAACGTCTAAAAACATATCTGCTAAATTTAAATATTTTGCTAATTTTTCTACGAAAACCTTTGCATTAGCAGTAAAACCAACCATTGGAATTCCTAATTTTTGAAACATTTTTGCTAAAAGAAAAATCTGCCCAATGTTTGTTTTTTTAAAAGCATTAGGATTATTTTTATATAAATCATCACAAGCCATTGCTGCAACTTCTCCATATTCTTTTAACATCGAAGCTGCCTTTTCGTGCGCAAGATTGCCCGGCTCATCAATCTCTATTGAATTTAGTAAAAAATGATTTTGATAATAAAACTCAGGATCCTTCCATTCATTTTTTCCATTTAAATAAATTCCCCTCATTCTATCAAACTCTCGAAAAGAATTTCCTAATTTAAATCCTTTATAATAAGTTTCGCTTAATTCTTCCTTATTTGCTTCGGGAAAAAGTTTTTGAATTGCTTGGTCATGAATTATTGATAAGTGTGCCATAGTTCCATCAATATCAAAAAATGCCATTGCCCTTGGCATTCCATCCTCCATAAGTTCTATTTTTATTTCTTCTTTATCACCACTTAAACCCTCAAGCTCCGATTGAACTTGTATCCATTTATTTTTAGAACCAGAAAATTTATCAAAACTATCAAAAAGATTACTCATTAAAAAATAATTATTAAGCTATTTTATCAATCGTCAGCTCGGAATCTGGATTATAAGCATCTGGGTCCATTTTCAAATGTGAAATATATTTTTTCTCTACTACGTATTCTCCAAGAAATTTTATAAAATCCTCTTTTTTGTCTACTTCCCCTACTTCCACGAAATGTTCCACTGGATGAGCTTCAGGTGTATATTCAAAATGCCCACAAATTTCTCCATCCTTGTAAACTCTTAAATGATACTGGTCTTGAAAATCCGCCAACTTTCTCCAAGAAAGAACTTGGTCATCATCAGTCCATGCTACGAAGTGATTTCCAAAACCCCACTTTTCGTGTAAATATCTTTTTAGCTCTCCTAAGTCTTTCCCGGGAGACAACCAGCCAATATGGTATTTCTGTCTACCTTTTTTATGAAAACCCATTTTTAAAAAGAATTTCTGCATAGCCGTAAAGTGAGGATAGATTTTACGCCAAACTTTTTGTTTAAATTTATCTACTGAATTCATGTCCATATATTAGCACATATTCTACTTCTTTGAAATTAATAGAACTCGAGCTATAATTTCATAATGAAAATCTTAATTATAGGAAATGGGCAAATTGGAAGTGCTATATTTCATTTACTAAAAGAAAATAAACAAAAGAAAACGATAGAGATATATGACAGAGATGAGCTGAAAAATGATAGTGGTAAAACTTTGAAAGAATGTTTAGAAAATACTGATTATGTTTTTTTGTGTATTCCCTCTTGGCATTTAGAAAAAGCATTAAAAGATATTTCTATTCATCTAAAAAATAACACAATTTTAATTTCCCTTTCAAAGGGCATAGATATGACTTCTGGGAAAAGCGTAGACCAATTAATAGAAAAAAGTATTAAGAAAGCAAAATTTACCCTTCTTTCTGGCCCAATGTTTGCTCGAGAAATAATCGAAAACAAAATGAGTTTTGCCGTTTCTGCTACAGCTGATAAAAAAGTTTTTAATAAGGTCGCTGAACTTTTTGAAAATACAAAATTAAAACTTGAATATTCAAACAAGGTTCACTCCGTCGCTATCTCTGGAGTATTAAAAAATATTTACACTTTGGCGATTAGTATTATCGACAACTCAATTGAAGATAATAATATAAAGGGCTTCCTATCAGCAAAAGCAGTAAGAGAAATGGAGGAAATAATGAAAATTTTAAAATTAGATGAAGAAACCATTTATGGTACTTCAGGGCTTGGTGACTTTATCGCGACAGTTTCAAGTAGACATTCCCAAAATAGAAAAGTAGGTGAAGAAATCTCTGATAATGGAAGCACTGCTTTGCTTTCTGAGGGACTTGTCTCCTTACCTTCAATTGTGAAATTATTAGGCAAAAAATCAAAAAAACTTCCACTATTATCCTTGCTCGAAAAAATAATTAAAGAAAAGAAAAATCCCAAAAATGAAATTGGGAAATTCCTAAAAGAGATAAAATAAATAATTACAGAAATTTAAAGCTCTCTGCGATGCCTTCTAAAACAGAAGTGATTTTTGCTTTATCAAATTCTTTAATTCCTTGGTCTGGAGAATAGTTTCCAATATTGGTTGAGTGAATTGTATATTCAATAGCATAACACTGACCATCATTAATTGTTCGATAACTAGTCGTGTCATAAAAATTTCCTGCTCCAGCGTCAACAGACACTATCTTAGTAAAATTCTTGCCCCCAAACGCTACCTTGCCTGATTCTATTTTCGCCCCATTTTCTATTTTTAAACAATTCTTTACGGCCTCCGGATCAGCGCTTACACCTACTGTAAATTTTCCATCACTAAAATTTGTATTTGGCATATATGACTTTGATATAGCAACTATATTAAAAAGAATTCCAGAATTATTTCCATTTACTCGCCAATCAGGGGTGTAGCCCACATCTCCACCATAAAGATTAAAATCTGTCGGATAAATAAAACTAAATAACTTTGAAGAATTTATGTAAGTTGTCAATCCATTATCTCCTTTTATTTTTTCTCCTGTAACGCAATTACTAAAAGTAGTTTTATCATTTTCAGCAACAAAAGCATTGTCTCCCTTCCCCCAGAAAACAATTTGCCCAGACTCATATCGAGCTCCATCTGCCGAAACACTTTGATTTAATGTTAAAATTCGCTTATCTGGAAAAGCTACAATTACATCATTTTTTTCATAAACAGCCCTTAGCTCCCCTTCTTGGCAGTAATAAATAACATTTGTAGTCTCAGGTATAGTAACTTCTACCACAGAATTATTTTTTAAATTCTTTTCTACATAAAAAAGTGCAATGAGAGTCAAAATAAAAAGCCCTAAAATTATTAATAGTTTTTTTGCTTTTGTCATATTACTCATGACGCAATTATAGCATTTATATTACAAATCCTGCGGAGGCGGTGAGATTCGAACTCACGGTTCCGATTAAGGAACGACGGTTTAGTAAACCGTTGATTTAAGCCACTCATCCACGCCTCCGTATTTTTATACTATCATATTTAAAATATTAATAAATAGCTCATTTTGAGTAAAGGTGTAAATGTGATAATGTGAAAGTGTTATTGGAGACGTGTCAGAGTGGTCTAACGTACCTCTTTGCTAAAGAGGCAGGGGCTTTATACCCCCTCGCGAGTTCGAATCTCGCCGTCTCCGCAGATATTGTGTTATAATAACAATATGGAAAAAGACGCAGAGATAAAATCTCTTCAAGAAAAAAATGAAAAACTGATTAAATTAATGTCTGTGCGAGCAGATATCGTCTCTATTAGTGCTCATCAAATTCGTACTTCCCTTTCTGCCATTAAGTGGATTGTAAAAATGTTTATAGATGGTGACTTAGGAAAACTCGACACCGAACAAGAAAATTTAATGAAGAAGGCTTATGAAGACAACGACCGTGCAATATCTATCGTATCGGAATTATTACTTGCTAATAAAACTGAAGATATCGTAGAGAAAAAATACGAATTTACCGAAGTAGATATCATTGAACTTATTGATGATTCAATTTTTGATTTTTCAGGTGAGGCGCACGCTCGAGAAGTTGAAATAATATTTTTGAAACCTAACAGAAAATTTGGATATGTTTTAGCCGATAAAGAAAAACTGCGTATCGTATTTCAAAATTTACTTGAAAATGCTATTAAATACAGCAATGCCCACGGAAAAATTTTTATTGCATTAAAAGAAAAAAATGATTTTACGGAAGTATCAATTAAAGATGCAGGAGTTGGAATTTCAAAAGAAGGTAAAGATAGAATATTTGAAAAATTCTTCCGTGATACAGAAGCCCAAAAGAAAGAAGCTGTTGGTAGTGGTATTGGGCTTTATACTTCAAAAAAAATAGTAGAAGGACACAATGGCAAAATATGGTTCGAAAGCAATGAAGATGAAGGGACTACTTTCTACTTCAGAATACCTAATTTTAAATCTAAAGAATAACTTGCATGAGTTTCATGTAGTGCTATAATTAACATATATGTCAAAAACAATTTTTATAGTAGAGGATGATTTATTTCTTCAAGGATTAGAAGCTACCAAACTAAAAAAGGAAGGTTTTGAAATTCAAACTGCCGCAAGCGGAAAAGATGTTACAAAGGTTATTGAATTAAAACCAAAAATTGATATCATCTTACTTGATCTTATGCTTCCAGATATGGACGGTTTTGAAATTTTAAAAATGATTAGAAAAGAAGCCTCTTACCTAAATACACCCGTGATTGTTTTTTCTAATCTCTCAGAAGAAAAAGATATTGAAAAAGCTAAAAGTCTTGGAATTAATGAGTTTATGATAAAATCAAATTTCAATTTGGATGAACTAGCAACGAAGGTCAAAGAAATGATCGGGCAATAATGCAAATCGGCGACAAACTTGAATTAAAATTCCGTCTTGATGAAAATCAAAAAAGAGCTCTAAGAAAACTTGGGCTTTTTTCTGTAGCCGATTTACTTTTTCACTTCCCTGTTCGATATTCAGACATTAGTGAAGTAAAACAAATAATAAACTTAATACCAGGTGAAACGGCAACTGTTTTTGGAAAAATTTCAAAATTAAAAACTAAAAAAGGGTATCATTCAAAAATACCAATGGGTGAAGGAGAGATCGAAGACCTATCTGGAAAAATAAAAATTACCTGGTTTCATCAAGCGTATTTGGCAAAAATGATACACGAGGGTGACAGCGTCAAACTTACTGGCAAGGTAACAGAAAGTAAATATGGTTTATATTTAGCAAATCCTGAATTTGAAAAAACACCAAACTTGCCAATCGATTCACATGACACATTGTTTTTTAAAAAAGATGGAGAACAAGAAAACGAAGGTTACTCTTTCCCCTTTTATCATGAGACAAAAGGCATAACTTCAAAATGGTTTTATCATGCCATCGAAAAAATTCTAAAAGAAAAAACATTAGACAGTTTGGAAGATTACCTACCAAGTGATATTTTAAAAAAATATAGCCTGCCTTCACTAAAAACTTCTCTCATCTGGATTCATAAACCCAAGAATGCTCGAGACGCTGAAAGCGCCCGCAAGCGTTTTGCTTTCGAAGAAGTTTTTTGTATTCAACTAGAAAGACAACACGATAAAATTGAATACCGAAAAAATAAATCATTTCAAATACCAATCAACGAGAACGATGTTCAAGAATTTTTAAAACGCTTTCCGTTTTCCCCAACTAATTCTCAAACAAAATCAATTAATACGATCCTTGAAGATATGGCACGTACATATCCTATGTCTCGATTACTTGAAGGCGATGTCGGCTCTGGCAAAACTGCAGTTGCAGCCACTGCTTCATATATGGCAGTAAAACAACGTCCCGATGGAAAAAGTTTTGGTAATTTACAGGTTGCCTATATGGCCCCAACTGAAATCTTGGCCTCACAGCATTTTGAATCTTTCATTCAATATTTTAAACACTTACCAATTAATATCGGGCTCATCACTGGCTCTGGTTGCAAAAAATTTCCATCAAAAGTTGACCCATCGGGCTGGACTACCATATCTCGAGCACAACTTTTAAAATGGACTGCCTCTGGCGAAATTTCTATTTTAATTGGTACGCATGCTTTAATTCAGAAAACCGTTAAATTTAAAAATTTAGCTTTAGTTGTAATTGATGAACAACATCGCTTTGGCACTGCTCAAAGAAGAAAGCTCGTACGTAAAGACAATATTGCTCCCCATCTACTTTCAATGACCGCTACCCCTATTCCCCGTACGCTTGCTCTTACAATTTATGGCGACTTAGATTTATCCCTACTCGAAGAAATGCCTTTGGGACGAAAACCAATTATTACCGAAATAATTACTCCTGACAAAAGATTGAAAACTTACGAAGAAATTAGAAAAGAATTAGAAAACGGTAGGCAACTTTACGTTATCTGCCCACGCATCGATGAGCCCGACAAAAATAAAGAAATGGCCGTACAAGCGAAGTCTGCCATTGCTGAAGCAAAGAGATTAAAGAAAGAGGTTTTCCCAAAATACGAAATTGGAGTACTCCATTCTAAAATGACCAAGCAGAAAAAAGAAGAAGTAATGAAAGATTTTACGAAAGGTAAAATAAGTATTCTTTGTGCAACTTCAGTGGTTGAGGTTGGGGTGAATGTACCAAATGCAACAATTATCATAATTGAGGGAGCAGAAAGGTTTGGCCTTGCTCAACTACATCAACTCCGTGGACGCGTAATTAGAAGCAACTATCAAGCATATTGTTATGTTTTTGCTGATGCAAAAAGTGACAAAACAATACAGAGATTAAAAGCTCTCAAGACTGCCAAAAATGGTTTTGAATTGGCAGAACTCGATCTCACTCTCCGTGGTGCAGGAGAGCTTGGTGGCACGAAACAATGGGGCATCACTGACCTCGGCATGGAAGCAATTAAAAATATAAAAATGGTAGAAGCCGCTCGCACTGAAGCTATTCGCCTCATCTCAGAAGATTCTGAACTTACAAAATACCCTCTCCTAAAACAAAAGGTAAAAGAAAAAACTAGTGAATTTCATTTTGAATAAATTATATTTAGATATGTTTTTTACTATCAAATAATGCCGC
>JBAXFW010000023.1:0-11623 GCA_037139635.1 bacterium
GGGAGAGAATCGAACTCTCATGATGTTGCCATCAATAGATTTTGAGTCTATCGCGTCTACCAATTCCGCCACCCGGGCAAAGCGAACTATTTTGCTTTAGCTATGATCCTTTGTGAATTGCCGTTACGAGCTTACGAGACGGCAATATGGGTCAATCCACACATTCTACACAAATTTATTCATTAAATCAATTTTCTAAAATATTTTTTTTATGATAAAATAGAATTATGTCTAATTTATATTCCAACTCAATTTTCTGGATTGATACAGATAAAATTAAACCAAACCCATATCAGCCTCGTAGAGAGTTTGATGCTGCACGACTTGCTGATCTTGCTGAATCTATTAAATTATATGGAGTATTGCAACCTCTTACTGTTTCTCGAGTTGAAAAAGAAAAAGAAGATGGAGGATTGGTAACAGAATATGAATTAATTGCAGGAGAGCGAAGACTTCGTGCCGCAATTTTAGCTAAGGTTTCTCAGGTGCCAGCAATTATCCGTGTAGGAGATACTTCTATGATGAAGTTAGAGCTTGCTATTATTGAGAATTTACAGCGAGAAGATTTAAATGCTGTCGATCGAGCTCGTGCATTTTTCCAGTTAGTAAACGAATTTAAATTTACTCACAACGAAGTTGCTAAAAAAATGGGACGTAGTCGTGAATATGTTTCAAATTCTCTACGTATTCTTTCTTTGCCTGAAGAAATATTGAATGGCTTATCTGCTGGTAAAATTACTGAAGGACACACTCGTCCAATTTTAATGTTGGCAGATCATCCAGAGGAACAATTAGTTTTATTTAAAGAAATATTATATAAAAAAATTACGGTACGTGAGGCAGAAAGATTGGCTAGAAAAATTGCTTTTGATCGCGTACGTAAGAAAGAATTTATGCCAGATCCTGAATTAGTTGAAATTGAAGAGGAGTTTCAAGATAAGCTTGGAACCCGTGTTCATATTGATCGAAAAGAAAATGGTGGTCAAATTAAAATTGACTTCTTTTCTAACGAAGATTTGAGAACGATACTAGATATGATTAATAAATCAAGTGTCGTAAAGGATCCTACTGATATGCTTGAGAATCATATTGCCAAAAATAATATACTTGAAAAGAAAATAATAGAAAATAACAATGGAACCATAGATCAAGCTATAAGCACTGAGGAGATACCACTAGAAGAACGAAAACCTATTGATGATAGAACTGGAGATGAAATAAAAGAAAATGACGAGAATTTGTACGACGTGACAAATTTTAGTCTTTAGTTTTTTCCAAACGATTTTAATTTTGAAAGGAGACTATTTTTTTCTAAATAGGTTCGAATATTCTTTTTAGCAGTACTTGTTTTGGCATATTCAAACCATTTATTTGATGGATTAGCATCTTTTTTAGTAGTTATTTGTACAATATCACCATTTTTTAATTTGGAAGATAGGGGAGACATTTTATTATTAATTTTTGCTCCTGATATATGATTTCCTAAATCAGAATGTATTGCATATGCAAAATCTATTGGACTTGAATCTTCAGGTAAATCAATAACATCACCAATTGGAGTGAAGACGAAAATTCTATGGCTAAAAAAATCCATTTTTAAATCTTCAATATATTTTTCTGGGCTACCTTTTTGATGTTTGAAATTTTTTAACTCTTCGATCCAGTCAAATTTTGATTTATCTTCTTTTGCTTGTTTATCACCATTTTCTTTGTAAGCAAAATGGGCGGCGATACCATAAGCTGCTTCTTCGTGCATCTCTTTTGTTCTTACTTGAATTTCAGCAATTCCACCGGAACCCGTGAAAATTGTAGTATGAATTGATCTATATCCATTTGGTTTTGGTAGAGCAATATAATCTTTAATTCTATTTGGTAGTGGTGTCCAGATTGAATGTATGATTCCCAATACCCGATAACAGTCTTCTAAGTTTTGTACCACTACGCGAAGGGCGACGACGTCATGAATTTTTTCTAATTCCATGTTATAGCGCAATAGTTTTTGATACAGACTGTATTTATGCTTAATACGATAATCAATTTCTGAATAATTAATTTTATTCTTCTTTAGTTCTTTTTCTAATGTTATTCGTACTTCTGCTAAATGTTTTTTATAAGGTTCTCTTTTTTCATTTAATAATTCTTCAACTTCTTTATATTCTTTTGGGTATGCAAAAGGAAAAGCTGCATCTTCAAGATCACCTTTAAGTTTTCCCATTCCAAGGCGATTTGCTAGTGGCGCATAAACTTCAATTGCTTCAAGTGCAATTCTTTTTCTTTTATCTTCTCGTAAATATTGAAGAGTTCTTAAATTATGTAATCTGTCAGCAAACTTAATAACAACGACACGAAGGTCGCTTGCAATAGCAATAAAAAACTTTCTTAAAGATTCTACGTGGCGTTCATGTCCTTGATATTTTAATGTTCCTAGTTTGGTTACACCTTTTACTAAAAAAGTAATGTCATCTCCAAATTCCTCAGTCATTTCTTTTTCAGTAATTTTTGTATCTTCTAATACATCATGCAGGAGTCCGGCTGCGATTGTCTTTGCGTCCATTCCAAGTTTAGCCAAATTTTTTGCTGTCTCAAAAACATGAACAAAATAGGGGTCACCATTAGCCCTTTTTTGTCCCTCATGTGCCTTTTCAGCAAAATTATATGCTTTAATTATAAGCTTTTTTTCACCATTTACGACACCTCCTTTGATTAAATTAAATATGTCTTCAACTTGAGTCATATTTACATAATACTATATTATTCGATTTTAGCTATTTTATGAGGATTGTGATTAATGCAAGATTTATTTGAACATCTCTCTGGTATAGTTTTTGTGCCTTCCATCATGAGTGATCCACAAATTTTACAAATATTTCCAGTAGGTTTTGCTTTTATGGCAAATTTACAATCAGGGTAATTTGAACAAGAATAGAATATTCCGAAGCGTCCACGTCTCTCTGTAATATCTCCAACCTTGCAAGTTGGGCACATTATCCCAGTTCTTTTTCGAGCCTCTTCTGCTTCATCTTTTTTTATAAATTTACATTTTGGATATCGAGAACATGAAATAAATGATCCGGTTCCATCGCGTCTTTCACGAACAATTAATTTTCCTCCGCCTGATTTACCTTTCTTTTCACCACATAGTGGACATATTTCTCCAGTTTCTTTTGGCCCCTGCAATTCTGTGCCGTCGAGCATTAGGGCTCCATCGCATTCCGGATATTTAGAGCAAGAATAAAATTTTCCTGCACGAGAAAGTTTAATTATCATTTTACTACCACATTTGGGACACAAAATATTGTCAGGTGCCTCTCCTAAGTTAGTTGCTTTTTCAAGTTTTTCTTTAAGCTTAACCTCTTTTTGAAATGGGATATAAAAATCTTTCAAAGTTTTGACGTATTCTCGATCACCATTTGCAATTTCATCAAGTTCATCTTCCATTTCAGCCGTAAAAGTATCTGAAATATAATTAGCAAAATTTGCTTCTAAAAAAGAAGATACAACATCACCGACATCTGTGGGGAACAATGTCCTACCTTCCTTGCGGACATATTCTCTGTCTTCTAATGTTTTCATAATGGAAGCATAAGTAGAAGGTCGTCCGATACCTCGGGCTTCTAATTCCTTAACTAACCCTGCTTCACTATATCTTCCTGGCGGTTCAGTAAAACGTTCTTGGTTATTTAAATTTAATAAATTTAATTTTTCATTTTTTTCTACTTTTGGTAGTTCGACGTCTTCACCTCGTGCATCACGATCTACCTTTAACCAACCATCAAACAAGACTCTTGAACCATTGGTCGAAAAGTCTGGAAATTCAGCGACATCCATAATATTTGCAATTATTTTTGTTTTGAATAATTTTGCATCAGTCATTTGACTAGAAACAGTTCTTTCCCAAATTAAACTATATAATTTTTCTTGTTCTGGATTTCCAGCATATTTTATGTCGAAATGAGTTGGTCGAATTGCTTCGTGCGCCTCTTGAGCATTCTTGCTTTTAGTTTTATAAATTCTTGCTTCTGCGTATTCTTTTCCATACTCTTTATTTACTAAAGCCAGAATTTGATTTCGGGCTTGCTCAGAAATATTGGTACTATCTGTTCGCATGTAAGTAATATGTCCTGCTTCATAAAGTTTTTGAGCAATTTGCATTGTGCGAGATGGAGAATAACCAAGTCGTGAACTTGCAGTCTGTTGTAATGTAGAAGTAGTGAAAGGTGCACGAGGAGAACGCTTTTGTTCTGTTCCTTTTAAATCCTTGATATACCATTTTCCTTTTTCTGCATTTGAAACTATGAAGTTCATTTCTTTTTCTAGCCGAGGTTCGACAGAACAATCTAAAGTCATTTTAGTTTTTTCTAATTTTGAAATTGCAGTAGGATTTGTTTCAAAAAGACCAGAAATTCTCCAGAATTTTTCTGGAATGAATGCTCGTATTTCTCTTTCGCGCTCCATAATTATTCTAAGAGCAGGGGATTGAACTCTACCAGCGGAAAGTCCGTAGCGAACTTTTTTCCAAATTAATCCCGATAAATCATATCCGACTAGTCGATCAAGCACTCGTCGCGCTTCCTGTGCTTTGACTAATTTTAAATCAATATCTCTGGGATTTTTCAATGCTTCTAAAACTGCCTCTTTAGTAATTTCGTGAAAGGCAACTCTTTTGACGGGAATTTTAACTTTTGTTAATAATTCTTTTAAATGCCAAGAAATTGCTTCACCCTCTCGGTCGGGGTCAGTTGCGAGCAATACTTCATTTGCTTTACTTGATAGGGTTTGCAACTCGTGTACAACTTTCTCTTTTCCTTTTGAAATTTCGTAATGTGGAATGAAACCACCTTCGATATCTATCGCTTGTTTGTTTGATTTAGGTAAATCGCGGATGTGTCCGACAGAAGCACGTACAGTATAAGCACCATCTAAATATTTTTCGATGGTCTTTGCTTTTGATGGTGATTCCACTATTAAAAGTTTCATAATCTTTAGTATTACATAAAAGATATTATTTTTGCAAATTATGGTTGACATAAAGTTAAATAATATGGTATTGTCCAGTTGGTTTATGCTCTTTTCCAATTAATTCAAAATTTATTGTATGGTTCATTAAGTTTCTCAATTTGGGAATTTTAGTGGACCACACAATAAACTCCTATCTATGAAAAAAAAGTTCTGCGTAATTGTTTCGCGTAAAAGAAAAGTAAGATTACTCTTTGATTTAAATTCTCTTGAAAAGAGCATAAAAACTACCAGAGAAGCTCCAGGAAATTTAATTTCAAATCCACTTGAACGATAAATGCGAGATACCCAAATTGTGAAATACAGTTTGGGTATTTTTTTATTAAAATTTATCGACTTACTATTGGTTTGTTTTTAGATATTTAATCTAATCTCACCCAATTCTTCTTTTATGATTCCTTTTATTTCCATGGCAGACAAAAGTGAATTAATTTCACTTGTTGGCATCTTTGATGTTCTAATTAAATCGTCTCTAGAAATTGGTTCGCGCAAATTCTCAATGATAATTTTTTCTTCTTTTGTTAAATCTTGAAACAATGATGCTTGTTTGTCTTTACTATTTTCAATTTCAAAACCTAGTGCTTCAAGTACATCTTCGACACAAGTTACAGGGGTTGCACCTTGGCGAATTAATTTATTAGTTCCTTTAGAATTCGCTGAAAAAATAGAACCTGGGACGGCAAGGACGTCACGATTGTATTCAGTTGCAAGACGAGCCGTGATAAGAGTACCTGACCTTTCCTCTGCTTCAATAACCAATACTGCGCGTGAAATACCTGCCATAAGTCTATTGCGCATCGGAAATGACCAATATGTAGCTCGGAAGTCAGGTTCAAATTCAGAAATTAAGCATCCGTCATGTTGGATAATTTCTTTCATTAATTGAACGTTTGTTTTTGGAAACATTGCTTCAGCAGAAAGACCTGAACCTGGGAAAACAATTGTTTTTAGTCCTATTTCCATAGCATTTTTATGTGCGATTGTGTCTATACCCATAGCAAAGCCAGAAACTATTACAATTGGATATCCCCTTAACCCTGTAATTATTTTTTCACATATTTCTTTTCCGTACGATGTATGTTTTCTTGATCCAACGACACATAAATAAATTAAATTATTTTCTTTAGGTAAATTACCAATTATCCAAAGATCTTTCGGCGGGCCCGGAATTTCAAGTAATGCTTTTGGAAATTCATTTTTTGGTAATTTGTTAATTTGCATGTTACTTATTTGCAAATATTATTAACTTTATTATTATATCATTTTGATATATAATGAAAATATATGTTAGACATTAAATTTATACGTGAGAATAAAGACATAGTACAAGAAGGCGCCAAGAAAAAGCGCATTGATATTGATATAGACAAATTAATAACACTTGATGATGAACGTCTAAAAATTCTGAAAGAAGTTGAGGATATTCGGGGTGAAGTAAATAGAGTTTCAAATGATATTGGCCGAAATCAAGACCAAGCCTTAAAAATACAACTCATTGAAGAAATGAGAGTAGTAAAAGAAGACTTAAAAGGAAAAGAGGAAAAATTAAAATTGGCAATTGAAGAATGGCAGAAATTAATGATTCAAGTTCCGAATGTGCCAGATATTTCTGTTCCCGACGGAGTCGATGATGAACAAAATCAAGAAGTTCGCAATTGGGGTGATAAAAAAGTATTCGATTTTACTCCCAAAGATCATGTGGCTATTGTAGAAGATTTAGATTTAGCTGATTTTGGACGTGGTGCAAAAGTTTCTGGTTTTCGCGGATATTTTATGAAAAATGATGGTGCATTATTATTTTTTGCTTTATGGCAATACTTTTTAGATTATTTTGTTGCTCAAGGATATACTCCGATGTTGGTGCCATCTTTAGTTAGAAAAGAAACTTTATTTGGAACTGGATATTTACCTCAGGGCGAAGAGGATCTTTATAAAACACAAGACGGGGACTATTTGGCTGGTACAGCTGAAGTTGCCATGATGTCATATTATTCTGGAGAAATTTTAGAAAAAGAGTCATTACCGAAAAAATTTATTGCATTTTCTCCTTGTTTTCGTCGAGAGGCGGGAAGTCATGGTAAAGATGTAAAAGGAATAATTCGAGTTCATGAATTTTTTAAATTAGAACAAATAATTTTAGCTGAAGCAAGTCATGAAAATTCTGCAAGACTACATGAAGAAATAACTGCCCATGTAGAACATTTAATGCAAGAATTGATTTTGCCTTACAGGGTTGTAGTAAACTGTGGAGGTGATTTAGGCTTAGGACAAGTAAAGAAATATGATATCGAAGCCTGGATGCCTTCTCAAAATAAATATCGTGAAACTCACTCTTCTTCATATTTTCATGACTTTCAAACCAGAAGATTAAATATCAAATATCGTGATGACGAAGGTAAGTTGAGATATGTTCATTCATTAAACAACACAGCATGTGCTACTTCTAGATTACCAGCAGCAATTCTTGAGAATTATCAGAGAGCAGATGGTACCATTGAAATTCCTTTAGTCTTGAGAAAATATATGGGAGGTAAAGAATTTATTAAAAAAATAAATTAATAATGAAGAAAAAAGTAGTTCTAAATTCTCCGCGCCTCTTGGAGCTTAGGCGAAAAAAACATAAAACTGCCAGAAAAAAAATGGTAATTATTTTTGTATTTTTGCTAATTATTGTTTCAAGTATTTCCTTTGCATCAAGATTGTCTATGTTTAATATTAATAAAATTAATATTACGGGAAATAGTATTGTAGAAAAGAATGATATTGAAAATATTGTTAAAAAAGATCTTACTGGTCACTATTTATGGTTATTTCCAAAAACGAATTTTTTAATATATCCAAAGCATAAAATAATTAGTGATCTTAGTTTTAATTTAAAAAGGTTAAAAGATATATCAATTAATATTAATAATTTTAAATTAATGGAAGTTAATGTTTCTGAGTACGAAGGTAAATATCTTTGGTGCGGTTCTTCTTACCTTTAGCTGAGAGTAGTAGTAATCAAAAATGTTATTTCATGGATACAAATGGATATGTTTTTGATGAAGCACCATATTTCTCAGGTGAGGTTTATTTTAAATTTTATGGTGCCGAAGGACCAAGTGATGTAAACCCAACAGGAACATACTATATGAAAGATAAGTTTGCAAAAATTATTGAATTTAAGAATACATTAGAAAAGCTTAATATTAAAACGACTGCATTTTGGCTCGATGAAAACAAGGAGAATGCTAATTTTGGTATATCAAGACAAGAAGAACTGGGCCCTAAAATTATTTTTAGAGTAAATGACGATTACTCAACGTTGTCAGAAAATTTACAAGCATCAATTTTTACTGAACCGCTTAGGTCAGATCTAAGAAATAAACTTTCTTCACTTTTATATTTAGATTTAAGATTTGGAAATAAAGTTTACTATAAATTTAAATAGATTTTTTGATTAATTCAATATATGTGTTATACTATAGAAAGAAGTAATCTTCTTTGTCATAAATCCGCACGATATAGCAAATACTTTTAAGGAGTATTTTTTTTGTGTTAATTTTGAGTAATTAAAGATAATTCAATCAATTAATTCACGACAAAAACCAAAAAACCAATGAAAAAAATTATTTTCCTTTGCACCCTGTTAGTGTGCTCACTTTTTACTTTTGCACAAGCAAGTGCCACAGCAACTTCATCAGGACTTGTAGTAGAGCAAATTGCCATTTCGAAAACAACTGACATGAACTTTGGCAATATGGCAGCAAGCCCTTTATCTGGTGTCATTACTCTATATTCTAATTCAACGAGAGTAGCATCAGGTGGTGTTGTTTTACCAGCTACGAGCGGTACGGTTGCGGCTGCACAGTTTGCAATTACAGGCTTCCCAAATTCAACCTACGCAATTACCTTGCCATCATCGTGTGTTTTAGATAAGGGGTCAGATCACATGACCTCTAATAATTTCACATCTAGCCCTTCTACAACCGGCCAAATTGATGGAAATGGGAATAGTACTTTATCTGTCGGAGCAGACTTGTTGGTTGGTGCAAATCAGCCTGCAGGACAATACTTGTCAACGGTTGGATTTACTGTTTCAGTAAATTACAACTAAATTAATTTAAGCGTATCGTTATGAATAATAACGGTACGTTTTTTTTATTTAAGTTTGCATTATTTTTACAATCAAGTAGCATAAATATATATGAGCCAAGTATTTTGGGAAAAATTAAAAAAACCTTTCTTTTGCCTAGCACCAATGGCTGACGTCACAGATGCTGCTTTTAGACAGATAATTTGTAAATATGGAAAACCAGACGTTTTTTGGACAGAGTTTGTCTCGGCAGATGGACTAGCGAGTCCAGGAAAAGATGTGCTTAAAAATAATTTAATTTTTAGTAAAAAAGAAAAACCAATTGTAGCGCAACTTTTCTCTGCACATCCAGATAAAATGCGTGAGGCAGCATATTATGTGGCATTACTGGGCTTTGATGGTATAGATATAAATATGGGTTGCCCCGATAGATCTATAGAAAAACAGGGAGCGGGGGCAGCTATGATGAAAGATATAGTTAAAGCGGGAAAAATTATTCAAGCAGTTAAAGATGGAATTTCTGATTCAAAAAAGAACCACACCAAAGGACAAGCAAGGAATATATCAGTATCGGTAAAAACTAGGATTGGTTACAATAAAAATCAAATTGAAGAATGGATTCCATTTTTATTGTCTTGTGATATTGATGCACTTACAATTCATGCAAGAACTAGAAAAGAAATGTCTAATGTGCCAGCTCGATGGGAGCATGTGAAAAGAGTAGTTGAAATTCGAAATGAGATGAAAGTGAAAACAAAAATTATAGGAAATGGTGATATTCAAAATATTAAAGAAGGTAAGAAATTAGCACAAGAAACTGGTTGTGACGGGATCATGATAGGAAGGGGAATTTTCGGCAACCCTTGGCTATTTTCTGGCAAAACTCCAAGTATTAAAGAAAAATTAAAAGTGATGGTTGAACATACTAAACTATTCGAGAAAATTCTTGGTAAATATAAAAATTTTGCAATTATGAAAAAACATTTCAAGGCTTATGTTAATGGTTTTGATGGAGCAAAAGAACTTAGGGTTAAGCTGATGGATGCTAAAAATGCTAGAGAGGTTGAAAAAATTGTTAAAGATTTTAGTTTTAAATAATTTATTTTTTAAGGTATAATATATATATGTCAGAAAAAAATTTAGCATTATATCGTAAATATCGTCCAAGTACCTTTGACCAAGTTCTAGGTCAGGATCAAATTACTAAAGTACTAGAAAGCTCTATTAAAGATGATAAAGTATCTCACGCATATCTTTTTGTTGGTACTAGAGGTACGGGCAAGACGTCTGTGGCGCGTATTTTTGCTAAGGAAATCGGTGTTTCAGTAAATGACCTTTATGAGATAGATGCAGCTTCAAATCGAGGAATAGAGGATATAAAGACCCTCAGAGATGGCGTCCGAGTGCTTCCGTTTGATTCAAAATATAAAATTTACATTATTGACGAAGTCCATATGCTTTCAAAGGATGCTTGGGGGGCATTACTTAAAACCCTCGAAGAACCACCTAAGCATGTCATTTTTATTTTAGCTACGACTGAATTACAAAAAGTTCCTGAAACAATTATTTCTCGTTGTCAGGTTTTTACTTTTAGAAAAGCGCCGGATGTTATTTTAAAAAAAATGATTTCGGACGTAGGAGCATCAGAGGGATATGAATTAGACAAGGGCTCTACTGAACTTATTTCAATTTTGGGTGATGGCTCATATCGCGATACATTGGGAATTTTACAAAAGGTTTTAAATTTTTCTTTTGGCCTTAAAGCTACAGGCGATACAAAAACAAAAAAAATTAAAAAAGAGGATGTCGAAAAAATTACAGGTGCACCAAAAACAACCTTAGTTAATGAGTTTTTGTCTGCCATTGTTGAAAAAAATATTGAAAATGGAATTATGGTAATTCAAAAAGCATCATTAGATAATTTAGATATGAAGTTGTATTTAAAATTAATTATTCAAAAATTTCGAATGGCAATAATTTTGCGCTATGCCCCAAAACTTGAGAAAGAAATGGGTAGTGACTTATCTGAAATTGATTTAGAATTTTTAAAGAATTTAATTAAAGAAGATAAAGACGGAATATTACGTTCGAAATCATTGTCTGTCTTACTAGAAACATATCAAAATATTGATAAAGCTTTTATCTCAGAACTTCCACTGGAGCTTGCTTTGATTAAAATTTCAGCTGAAGAAAAATAATATGTCTCAATATAGATGTTCAGATTGCGGATGGATTTATGATGAGGTAAAGGGGGATCCAGCTAGGGGAATTCCTGCTGGAACTTTATGGGAAAACGTGCCTGATGATTTCAAGTGTGCTAACTGTAGCAATAGAAAGAAAACTCATCGTTGGAGAAAAATTAGTCAATAAAAATGCCTGTCTAAAAAAGACAGGCATACTTTTCAATTGTACAACAAAAAATATTTTTTTGAATCTTTAAAATAATTTTGTAACTTTGTTAGATAAAAATCTAACAGAAAATCAATTTAATGATTATAGATTTATAAGTAATAAATTAAATATTATTTACTC
>JBAXFW010000024.1:0-11558 GCA_037139635.1 bacterium
ATTTAATATTTATTAATATATGCAAAAAATAGATATATTATTTTACATTAAAAAAATATTTAAGAGTAGAAGTTTTGTTTTAGCTTTTATCACAAGCTTAGTTTCATTAATTATTATTCTTGCAATAGGCTTAGGAATTATTTGGCATTATCGAGCAAAAGTTTTTAGTTATTTTGCAAAAGAATATATCACTGAAAGTCAAAAAATAGTTGATATCGGAAATAGTAGTACAAAATCTGAAAATGAAAAAATTATTGAAAGGCAATCAATTCTTTCCCAAGAATCCTTAGTCGTTGGTGTAGTAAAGAGAACTAACCCAGCTGTGGTTTCTATCGTGATTAGTAAAAATGTGCCTAAATATGAAGCTTGTTCTAATGGAAATCAACAAGAAATAAATCCTTTTGGTGATATGTTCGGTACAATGATGCCAAATTTTTTCTTTAATTCTCCGCAGTATTGTCAGAATGGAACTCAAAAACAAGATATTGGAGGAGGCTCAGGTTTTTTTGTGACAAGTGATGGTTTAATTGTTACCAACAAACACGTCGTTGATCAAAAAGATGTTGACTATACCGTATTTACAAATGATGGAAAAAAACATAGTGCTACCGTAATTGCTCGAGACTCAGTATTGGATATTGCTTTAATAAAAATAACTGGAAATGGCTATCCATATCTAAACCTAGGAGATTCAGACACGCTACAAGTCGGACAAAGCGTTGTCGCTATTGGAAACGCTTTGGGTGAATTTAGGAATACAGTTTCTGTTGGCGTTGTTTCAGGGCTTGCTCGTTCAATTACAGCAGGAGATAATTTAGGAAATTCAGAAACACTTGATAAGGTTATTCAAACAGACGCAGCGATTAATCCAGGAAATTCTGGAGGACCGCTTTTGGATTTATCAGGTGACGTAATTGGAGTAGATGTGGCCGTTGCTCAGGGTTCTCAGAGTGTTGGTTTTGCTTTGCCGATAAATACAGTTAAGGGAGCAATCAATTCTGTGAAATCAACTGGTAAAATTGTGCGCCCATATCTCGGTGTTCGATATGTTGCAATTGACGCAAGTATGAAAGAAAAAAATAATTTAACGGTTGATTATGGTGTACTGGTAAAACCAGGAACTACTGCAAGTGATTTAGCAGTTATCCCGGGAAGCCCGGCAGATAAAGCCGGCATTGTTGAGAATGATATAATCCTTGAAATGAATGGAATAAAAATAGACGACAAAAATTCCTTAGCTTCATTAATAAGAGGTAAAAATGTAGGTGATATAATTAATCTAAAAATCCTTCACAAGGGTGTAGAAAAAATAGTTGGAGTTACTCTTGAAGTTGCAAAAGATAATTAAAATATATTAAAACTATTTATTAATTCTTTCTTGTCAGGGTGAAGGAGTGTAATAAATAATTAACTAAAATTACCCAACAAGGGGGATTTTAGTTTTGTATTTTGATTGAAATTATGTGTATTTATGATAGAATACTTTTGATGTGGTAATTGAAAGAATGAATAATATTCCTAAAAAAGATACAGAAAAATACAAAAGAAGCTTTGAAGAGTTGATAAGATTTCTTGAAAAATATATGCCAGGAAATATTAAATTTACTTT
The DNA here is from genome assembly GCA_037139635.1 of bacterium. Classification (GTDB taxonomy): domain Bacteria; phylum Patescibacteriota; class Minisyncoccia; order Phycocordibacterales; family UBA9973; genus UBA9973. The sequence continues at coordinate 1,610 of JBAXFW010000024.1, forward strand.
TACCCCAATTTCATCTTTTTACTCACCTGAAGAATTTGAAAAAGATTTAGCAGATAAAGTAGAAAAGAATAAAATTGAGTTGGGCGGGTTGCCAGTCTTAAGTGATAAAGAAAAAAGAATGGTTGAGCTTAATGTAAAACTAAATCCTGGACAGGATGAAGACCCTCTGTGGAGAGAAAAAACAGAACTAATTCATCGTTCTTATTATGCCGTCGATAAACGTAGGCCTTACAATAGAGCAAAAGACAAGATACTTGTATTTCCAACATCTGTTAAGGATGGTAAAGTTATTGCTGTTGGCACAACCAAAACCTCTGTCGCTAAGTTTTGGGTTGGCATTGGGGTCCTGAAGAAAAATGAGGATAAATATATAGAATACATACTTTCTCCAAGTCAAATAGAAAAAAGTGAATTTATTCCAGAGACAATTTTGATAAATAATTTATTAGGTAAAAATTTTAAGAAAATAAAAATTTTTATATAGTTTTTAAAATATTTTTTTACTTTCCAAAAAATACCCTTAATAAGGGGATTTTTTGGAATTGTATTTTTATTTAATATCTCGAAGTCGTAATGTTACGAGTAGCCCCATAAGCATTATTATTCCTAAGACAAAGAAAATGAATTTAAAGGAAGGTACTAAGAGTAATACTGGTATTGCGACAAGGGGAGCAATGATAAATGAAAGGGGGTAAGTATTTCGAAAGAAACTTATTTCATCAGCATTTCTTTCCCCAACTTCTTTAAAGAAATAGCTTTCTGACATGACTTCAATTGTAGCAGCACCAAATCTTGTGCCAAATAAAATTATTGCCCAAATCCAAACTTCAGTTCCTCTAATAAAAGGAATTGCCAAGGTAAAAAGAATTGTAGTTAGGAAACCAGCAATAAGTAATTTTTTTTCTCCAATTTTATCCGAAAGACGACCAAGAGGGTAGTCTAACAATACGAATGGAATTAACATAATAGTAAAAATAATACCGATCTGGCTCCACCCAAAACCGAGATGTTCGTATAAGTATATTGGTGTATAAATAACCATCCAAGCAAAAAAGAATTTTAAAAGTAAATTTATTAGATATATTTTTGATAGACTTTTATTTTTAATAAATACTTTTACTGTCTTTAGGATTGGAACTTTGATGTATTTTGGATCTTTAAAATCTTGCAAGAAGAAAATAAAAATAATAGAAACTAAGAACATGAAGCCTGCTGAGAAAAGATAAATACCATGGAAAGAACTTTTCGCAACGATTGAGCCTGAAATTGCTTGTGCAAAAACCCAAGCAAAATTTATAATCATTAAATAAAGTCCTCGAAATTTCCCAATATTAGAGTTTTTTGAAAAGTCTTCAATAAATATATCAAGCGACGCAATAATAAAGTCAGTTGAAATAAAGTAGAGTATAACTCCCAAGATAACGGCTATCATGCTATGGCTAAAAGCAAGTAATAATAGAGAGAAAAAACTAGTAAAAGTAAACAATAAAATTGTAAAACGATTACCTAGTTTGTTTAAAATTTTAGGCATTTTCAATAGACCCATTATCGCGATAGCTGAAGCAACGATGTAAACAATTCCGACATAGTATTCGTTTATATAAGTCTCAAGAAAACTTGAATTGATATATGAAGTTAGGGCAAGGGGAATAGAAAACAAAAAACCGGCAAGATAAATTATTTTTCTACTATTTTTCATTTGTTTTTTTATACGCTTAATACTACGGGGATTACTAATGGTCTTTTAGCTGTTTTTTGGTAAAGATATTTTGAAATTGTTTCACCAAGATTATTTTTAATGTAATCTAGGTCAACCATTGCACCATTTTGCATTTTTGCTGTATTGTCTTCTATTGATTTTTTTATCATGATACGCACTTGTCGCAAGAGCTCTTGATTTTCTTTTAAGTAAACGAAACCACGTGAAATTAAGTCTGGTGATTTTTTTAATTTACCAGTATTTTGATCAATTAGAGCAATAACTACAAACATGCCATCTTGGGCAAGCATTACGCGGTCTCTAATGACTACGTCCTGTACGTCTGAAACAGCAAAACCATCTACCATCATTGGTGCGTTAGGAGCTTTTTCTTTTCGTAATTCGATTTTTTGTCCATCTTGCGATATTTCAATTACCGAACCATTGTCAGGTACCACAATATTTTCTTCTGGCATTCCGACTTCCATTGCAAGCTCTTTATGAAGTTCAAGCATTGAGTGATTTCCGTGTATTGGTATAAAGAATTTTGGATGAGTTTTTTTATGTAGCCATCTAATATCTTCTTTGTTCCCGTGACCAGTAGCATGAACGAAATCTTCTCCAGCTGTTCTGTAGCTAATTATTTTTACTCCTTGTCGAGAAAGATTATCTTTAATTTTACGAACCTTTAACTCATTACCTGGGACAATTGAAGAAGAGAGAATAATTGTATCTCCTTTTTTAATTGCAAATTTCATATTTGATTTGTTGGCAGCACGAGAAAGAGCTGAGAATTCTTCTCCTTGTGCTCCAGTCATTAGTATGACCATTTTGCCTGGAGGATAATTATTTGCTTCCTCAATAGGAATTATGGTTCCTTTTTTGGGTTTAAAAAAGTTAGCTTCTTCTGCAACTTCAATGTTTGTTTTCATTGAACGTCCATCGATTGCGATTTTTTTGCCGAGAGATTCTGCAACCTTGATAACATGAGTTAATCGAGTGATCGAAGAAGAGAATGCAGCAATGATAATTCTGCCATTAATTTTTTTAACTAGATTTTCGAGTCCAAGATGTACCTTAGTTTCAGAAAGAGAGAAACCTTCATTTTCAATGTTGGTCGAGTCGGTCAATAAAAGTAAAACTTTTGCTTTATCAAAAATAGCATATTCTTTTTCTTCATCTTCTGACACTACTCCGTCGATCTGATCTAATTTGTAATCTCCAGGGGTAACAATCCATCCATGTTTTGTTTCAATTATTATTCCCATTGAATCAGGAATAGTGTGGGTTACACCAAAGAAACGCACCTTTATTTTTCCACACATCATTGTGCCATCTTTTTCAACAACTTCAGCTTTTAGGGGCGGTAATTGTGGAAATTCTGCTTGACGTTTTTTCATCAAGAGTACAGATATATTTCGAGAATATACTGGTGGATTACCAATTCGTGAAAGCACGATTGGTACACCTCCTATGTGGTCCAAATGCCCGTGAGTGATTAATAGGGCACGAATCTTATGTTTATTTTCTTCTAAGTAAGTAGTATTTGGAATGACGTAATCTACTCCAGGAGTTTCTTCATTTGAGAAGTGCATTCCAGCATCAATTACGATGATATCATCACCGATTTCTATCGCAGTCATATTTTTTCCAATTTCTTCTACTCCACCAAGAGGAATAATTCTAATTTTTCCTTCTTCTAATGGCGGAACTTTTGCCTCGTTCATGTTTTTAAGAGGGCTTCCTGTTGAACGTGAATTTCTTCCACCTTGTTTTTTACCAAATTTAGAATACTGGTAGGTGGAACTTTTCATTATTTTTCTTTTGTCTCCATTTCTATTTTCTCCAGCATGAAAGCGAGGAGTATTTCGAGGAGCATTACTCACTTGTGGGCGAGCAATATTTTTTTCTTCTTTCTTCGTTTCGATGCTTAAGGCACTAAAAGGAAGTCTTGTTTTTTTTGTCATTATATAATTTCTGTTATTTTGTAATAAAGTTAATTTTTAAAAAATTAACTAGTTTTGTTTTTAGAGAATATTTCCCAAATATTGTCTGTTTTGAGATACCAAGAATATAAATTTAAAAATCTATCTGAAGGAGATATGATATGATCTATCGAAATTCCTTTTAGATCTTTTGCGACTACGTAAATGAAATTAGGACTATATAAAAATATGGCGGGCATATCTTTCTCTATTTCATTCTCGAACTCTGCGTATTTTTTAATTCTCGATGTTTCGTCTGTTATGGTTGATGCATCTTCTAATATTTTGTCGACTTTGGCATTTGTGTACATTGCTACATTTAATCCTGGGTCATTGCGTTGGGTAGAGTGCCAGAAAGCAAAAAGGTCTGATTCATGATTTATTATTTGACCAAAAAGTAAAACATCATATTTCCTTGGACGAATTACTGTTTGGTTTAAATTTCCAATTTCAAAAGTTTTAACATCAACCTTCATTCCAAGGGAAGCCAGGTCTGCTTTAATCAATTCGGCAGATTTGGCAAGCTCGGGACTGTTTCCTGTGGAAATAGTAAATTCAAGTTTTTGTGTCGTTTTTTTCTTTTTTATGGTTGTTGTTTTTTCAAGAGTGCCATCAATTCCAATCTTCCAACCATCTTTTGCCAAAATTGCTTGAGCTTTTATTTTATTTTCTTCTGTTGAAGAAGAATCTTCTTTGCCTAATTTTTGATAGGCAACCATATTTGGCGGAATTGGGCTATCGATAACTACTCCATAACCGGAAAGAACTTCTTTAACAATTTTATCTTTATCGATTGCTAGATTCATCGCTTGTACAACGTTCTTGTCAGTGAAAATTTGATTTTGACTTTGATTAAAGAAAAGTCCAAAGACTCTAGGAAGAACAGAGGATAATATTCTGTAATTTTTCTCTTCTAAGTTTTTAGCATTCTCTGGTGTGATAGACCCTGCTTGCTCTATGTCACCATTCATTAGAGCGACTACAAGGCTGTCTTCATTTGGATAAAAATTAAAAACTATAGTTGTAATAAATGGTTTTTCTAATATAAATTTATTAAAAGAGCTGAGGGTATAACTATTTACTAATCCAGAAGATTCTTTGCCAACTTTTTTTAATTGGTATGGTCCTGAGCCAACTGGATTTATGTTAAGTTCATTTATTTCAATTGGAGTATTTTTGCCATCTTCCCAAAGGTGTTCAGGTAAAATACCAAGAGTCGTATTTTCTAAGAAATAAGCATAAGGCTGTTTTAAGGTAAAGACAATAGTTTTTTCATCTAATTTTTCAACACTTACTCCGTCCCAATTTATTTTTTTTGGACTTTTTACAATAAGATCCTTTGCTTTGTTGATAGTAAATAATACATCAGAAGCTGTCACTGGTTTTCCATCTTGGAAGAAAATTTTATCTTTTAAAGTAAATGTATAAGTTAGTTTGTCTTTAGATATTTCATATTTTTTAGCCAAATCTGGAATAAGCGTTCCATCGCCACTTTTTCTCATAAGGCCAGAATAAATAATTGAAACTAAATCGTTGTCTGTCGAAGAATAAGCCAAAATTGGATTTACAAAACGAGGAGAACCGACAATCCCTTCGGTAAGTGTTCCTCCTTGTATTGGAACATTTACCATGAAACTTTCGTTGACGCTTTCTAATAAAACAATCGTACTTAATACAAGAGTAAATATAAAGAATAAAAAAACAAAACGTTCTTTTTTTGAGAAAGAAGAAATGGTTAACTTAATTTTATTTTTTAAAGGCAATAAAAAATTGCTTATATTTTTGTAGAAATTTCCCATAAAGAAAAAATGTCAAACTTACCTCCAGACGAGGATTAACCTCTTGCTTTTATTATTATAGCTAAGAAAGCAGATAAAGCAAAAAGAATTCCACAGACTATTGAAAGATAAAATAAAAATTTCTCAAAACCTCGGCGAGTGTGATGAAAAGTATCATCGCCACCACCAAGTGCTCCTCCTATTCCAGCACTTGATTGCTGAAGCAGAATAGCTAGGATTAATACGACTGAAAACACTATCTCTATGTATGGTAAGATTTTACCTAATAATTGCATGGGTTCATTATTGCATATAATTGTCTAAAATGCAATATTAACATAATATCTTAAAATCAAATAGTCAAAAAATTCTAAATTACAAAGTCATAAGTTCTAATTCTTGCGAGACCGGAAAACGAACCGCATGTGGCTCATAAACATGCTTTCTGGTTCCCCACGTTCGCAGCCCAGGAGCAATCCAGGGGATTCCACTGTGAAAATCATAGGTCTGTCACGGTGGTTGCTAATAGAATCCATCGCAATTCTTAACCATTCACCCATTGGTTGGTCTTTGTAATTTAATCTAAGCTCTGGTCCAACTTGGGGAGGACATAATTCCAAACCTAGTTCTTTCGCCTTGGCGTAAACTTGCTGTAATGTAGTAGAATTTGAAAAACCAGATTGCTTCAATGAAAGACCAATTTGCTCCAATGAAAATGACACAAGGTCAATTTTTTCTTTTTGTTTTAAAGGTTCCAATTTGTTTAACATATCTTGTGCAGAAGGATGTATTTGAAATCCCTGTTTCGTCAATTCTTTAGTATATTCTTCTGAAGATTTTATGCTAAGTTCAATGGTTGTTCTTAATATTTTTTTACCTGGAAGTGATTCATAGAGATGTAAAACATTCTCAGGAATTTTTTTAGAAATTTCTGGGTTCCATTCCCCGATGTAGACTTTAGTGTTTTCGTTTATTTCTCCTTTATTCCAAGCTATTTGACTAGGTTCACATCCAAAAATAATTGACACATCTTCTTTAGAATTTCTTTCTTTGAGAAGCTCAACAATGCGAGGGTCTTTTTTATAACCAAAACCTTCAATAGAAGATTTCATTTGATAAATAAATTCTAAATCCTCTTTGCTAAATTTTTCACTTTTTTCTTGTTTTTTTACAAGCTCGGTAACTTTTTTCATATCAGAAGATTTTTTATCAAACTTCTGCCCCCCTGGCAAAGAATGATATTTTTCTTGAGCTGTATCTAGTAATACAGGTTCAAGCTCTTGTCTGTGGTTGACTCCACGCACTTCGGCGACTTCATCATCTTCCATTCTAATAGCGATCCTAGGTTCAGAATAATTACCAGATGATCCTTTTGTATAATAAACATAAAAATCACCATCTTTTAATTGACTTGGGGCACTTCCTTCTGCGGTACACCAACCAGTGCCCTTACCACGAAGTGCATTTTCTAAAATATGATAATCAGAACCTTTATCATATTTTACCCATTCTCCCTTTAATGATTCACGATTTAATGCACCAGCTGTTTCTATCTGAGCAAAAGTGTAGAGTTTTATAAAATCTTTTTTCTCTATTGTTTTTTCAAGTTCGATTCTTTTTTCTTTTTGATTTTCTTCAGTAAATTCTTGATTCCCAACACCGGTAGTAAGCATTCTATAAACAAAACCAAGTGCTTCAGAATTTATTTCTGGAAATGGTGAGATGGTATGTTTTTTCCTTTCACTATATTCACCTTTTTTTTTATCGAGAGTCCCCATTTTTGATAAATTACGAACAACAAAATACCGAAACCAAGTTGGGTATTTTGCATCATTTTGTTTTAAATAATCTAACCAATAATTCAGAGATTTTACTTGAATTTCTCTTTTTTCTTTAGCAAGATTTTCATAACCTTTTATAAGCCCTGGATTCGCCTCTAACTGTATTTTTCTGCCTTGGTCTATCGCAATTCTTTTTTCTGCTTCATAAAGTCCAGTGGCAATTTTAGCAAGAGAATCTTTGTCATTTATATCAATTACCAAATCTTTTATTATTTTATTTTTAAATAATTCCCAACCTCGTTCATCTTCTACAACTTTATCAATACGACTCAAATACGCCTCTATTCTCTCATCACGAGAATGTGGCGCAAATTTTCTTTTTGGATCTTTTTTAGCTTGTTCTACTGCACGCGAAACAGGTTTTAAGCCAGGTAAGTCTTTATATTTATTTTCTAGAAAATTTTCTTTCACTAAGTATATTATATGATATATTACTTATTAAGTAAATATTTTTTATACGATAGTTTCTTTTTATTATATTTTTTTATATAATGGAATCATGAAAAATGAAAATACAATGTTAGGCCTGTTTCAAAAATTATTCTTTAATTTTAATGCTCGTCAGATGAAGGATGCAACTCTTGCTTTCAAGAAGCATTTGGATGATGGAGGAAAAATGTTGGTTGCAATGGGTGGCGCAATGTCTTCAGCTCAGATGGGCATTACTTTGGCTCCAATGATTAAGAATGACAAAGTTCATGCAATATCTTGTACCGGGGCAAACTTAGAGGAATCAGTTTTTAGGCTAGTCGCACACAATAGTTATAAAGATTATCCGGATTACCGATACTTTACTAAGGAAGATGATGAGGCAATATTAAATAGAGGTGAACGTCGAGTAACGGATACTTCTATTCCTGAAGAGGAAGCTTTTCGAGTGGTTGAACCTATTATATTAAAACGCTGGAAAGAAGCAGAAGCTAAAGGAGAAAGATACTTCCCACATGAATATTTTTACCAAGTATTATTGTCAGATGAATTGAAAGATAAATATGAAGGAGATCCTGAGGCTTGCTGGTTGCTGGAAGCGGCAAAAAAGAATTTGCCAATAGTTGTGCCAGGTTGGGAAGATTCAACATTAGGAAATATTTTTGCTGGTTACTGTAAAGCAGGAGAGGTAAGTCCAACCGTAATGAAGACTGGCGTAGAATATATGATGTATCTTTATGATCAATATCCAGTTTTGGCGAAGGATGGTCCAGGTCTTGGTTTTTTTCAAATTGGAGGAGGTATCTCAGGAGATTTTCCAATTTGCGTAGTGCCTTCTATTAAATATGATTTGAAAAAGGAAGTACGACCTTGGGGATATTTTTGCCAGATTTCTGATTCGACCACTTCTTATGGGTCATACTCAGGAGCTACTCCAAATGAAAAGATTACTTGGGACAAACTTACCAAACATACTCCTATGTTTGTTATTGAATCTGATGCGACAATCGTCGTGCCATTTATGTTTGAGGCTATACTAGATAGATACAATATCATCGAGAAGTAATTGTGTAAGTAAATCAAAGCTCGAACGTCTTCCAATATATGAAAAATAATAAAAAAATTGTTTTGACTATAATAGTATTAATAATATTATTATTTATTATTGGAGCTTCGTATTTTACACAGAAAAAATCTACTCAACAGCAAAAAACTGAAGTTGGTGCAATTTTTCAAGGTGCTTTAGTTTTTAAAACTAATAAAGATTATAGTAAATATGTGTGGGTGGGACTCTATCCTGATAAAAGTAAGGTGTCTTCTTACCCTGGTAAAGGAGACATTTTTCTATATCCGCAAATTAAGCTTCACAACGGATATTATACTGATGATATAAATATTCCAGGAGTTCCTATTAATATAACCTTAGATGCGTATAGTAAAATGGCTGAGGAGCCAGATCCATCCATTATGTATAATCTTATTTTAGACAAAGATCCTATTTCTGAGTTATATCAATGTCCATTTTTATATCCAAATGCTGAAGGTGCGGTTACTATCAATTCATATATAGACAATAATCAACTCGAAGAAAAATGTAAAAAATTGGATCCAAATCCTGCTCCAATAGTGCTAAATGAAAATGTGCCAGATTCCTTTACAAGGCGTGCCTGTTCTGGTAATTCATTACCTATGCCAACGCTTTATAAAAAGAACGGAAAATATTATTGGGAGGGTATTTTACCTTACACCAATGCAAACCTTCCAAGCGGAAATAGGATAGAAGAAATTTTAAAAGAGGAATATATTAGAGATTACAACGAAGATCAATTGCCTTGTCCTACTGGGAAAGGTTATTAATTATTTTTTTTAAAAATACTTCATTTATTATAGATAGATAAAATTTTATTTAAAGACATTAATATGGAACAAAAAATATTAAAATACAAGAGAGTTTATAAAATTTTATTAATTCTTGCACTGATTGGTTTTATTGATTCATTCTTTATTCCGGTTATTTTAAAAAGTTTTGGTCATAATACCCAAGGAGTGTCAGATTTTATTGCTGGAATTGCATATATTACTACTGGAAAAGTAGGAGCTATTGTCGCATCCTTTTTTACTAAGTTATGGCTTTTTTGGTTTATTGTTGCTTTTTTCATTGATGAATATATAAGGAAAATAGTTAGTAAAGATAGGTTAAAGATAAAAGATATATGG
>JBAXFW010000025.1:0-11026 GCA_037139635.1 bacterium
GGGTTACCCTATGTCGGAGCATAATATGAAAAAAATACACGAAAAAATATTAGGGTTTTTTGAGTCAAAAATTTTAGTCGGAGCATTATATGGAATTGGAATTATCATAGTATTAATTTTAGTCTTTTCAGCAGGTGTTTCAGTCGGATCAAAAAAAGCCTCTTTTGGTCGTGCTTGGGGAGAAAATTATGAAAAGAATTTTGGGATGATGCCGGGACGTATGGGTTTTGGAAAAGATAACTTTCCAAACACCAATGGCGCTATCGGCAAAATAATAAAGATTGATTTACCAACAATTATTGTTCAGGGAAAAGATAGCACGGAAAAAGTTATTCTAATTAAAAATGATACTAAGGTACAAAAAATGATGCAAGAAATTACAACAAAAGAACTGTCTCTTAATGATTTTATTATCACAATCGGCTCCCCTAATGATCAAGGCCAAATCGAAGCAAAATTAATAAGGGTAATGCCTGCGCCAGAATTATTAAATAATATATCTACAACAAATGAAAAACCTCTTTAATAAAATAAAACAATTCATAATTGATCACAAAACAGCCTCCGTTATTGTTTTAATAATTATATTAATAATTGGCTATTGGACATACGGCAAATTAACAAGTACGACTGGAGAAGTTCGTTATGTCACTGCTCAGGCTGAAAAAGCCACAATAATTGCGACAATTACTGGTACTGGCCAAGTCTCATCTTCTACTCAAATAGATATAAAACCAAAAGCCTCTGGAGAAATAATTTATCTTCCAGTGCAAAGTGGCCAAAAGGTTGGAAGCGGCACCTTGATCGCCAAAATTGATACTAAGGATGCTCAAAAAACCATTCGCGATGCAGAAACAAGTCTTGAAAGTGCAAAATTATCTCTAGAAAAATTAAAAATCCAAGATTCAGCAGACAATATGAATGCCGATTTAGCTAAATCATATGATGATGGTTTTAACACTGTTTCAAATGTCTTTTTAGATATGCCGACTATTATGACCGGGCTCAATGATATGCTTTATAAAACAAATAATTCTTCTAATGGACAATGGAGCGTAGACTGGTACGCCAATGAAGTTGTTCAAAAAGATTCTGACGACGCCCTAGCTTACAAAAAAAAGGTAAATGACTCTTACGCATTAGCTCTTAAAGCATTTAATGCTACTTTTGATGATTATAAAAAAGCTTCTAGAAATTCTGATAATGCCACAATTGAAGCCTTAATAAGGGAAACATATAACACGACAAAGATAGTCGCTGATTCAATAAAAGTAACTAGTAACTATATTGATTTTGTTAAAAGCTCTATGAGCACAAATAATTTTACTATTCCTCAGATTTTTACTACCCACCAAGCAAGCTTGAATAACTATACTTCTGAAACAAATTCACATTTATTAACCTTACTTTCAATTACCACTAGCATAAAAAATTATAAAGATGCTTTTCTAAATAGTGATTTAGACGTTCAATCATCTCAATTGTCTGTGAAGCAAAGAGAAAATGGATTACAAGATGCAAAAGACAATTTAGCAAATTATTATATCTACACACCGTTTGGTGGAACACTTTCAAATGTGGCAGTAAAGAAAACTGACTCAGTAAGCTCTGGTACAACTATCGCAACTTTAATTACTGACAAACAACTTGCAGAGTTATCCCTAAATGAAGTTGATATTGCCAAAATTTCAACAGGTCAAAAAGCAACTCTTACATTTGATGCAATTCCTGATTTAACAATTTCTGGTAAAGTTGCTGAAATTGATTCTATTGGAACTGTTTCTTCTGGAGTTGTAAATTACACCGTAAAAATTAGTTTTGATACAAGTGACATTCGAGTCAAACCTGGAATGAGTGTTAATGCCACGATAATCACTGATATAAAACAAGACGTGCTCACTGTACCAAATAGTGCTATAAAAACTCAGAATGGGTCAAGTTATGTAGAAACATTTGATACTGCTCTTGCTGACCCAGCAACTGGTGTACAAGGTTCCCCTTCCCTAACTTTACCAAATAAAAAAACTGTAACAACTGGAATTTCAAACGATACGGTAACTGAAATAACTTCTGGTTTAAATGAAGGAGATATAGCTGTAGCTAAAACAATTACAGGAGTTACTGCTACGGCAAAAGCAACTTCTACAAAAAGTATTTTAGGAGGCATGGGTGGTGGACATTAATTAAATAAAAAAATGATAGAAATAAAAAATATTGTAAAAACATACAGAACAGGCGAAGAAGATTTCAACGCATTAAGTGGTGTATCTTTTAAAATTGAAGACGGAGAATTTGTAGCAATCATGGGACCTTCTGGATCTGGTAAATCAACTCTAATGCACATTTTGGGTGCATTAGACAATCCAACTAGTGGAGAATATTTTCTAGATGGTAAAGATGTTTCAACACTTTCAGATGACCAATTAGCAGATATTAGAAAAGATAAAATTGGTTTTGTATTTCAATCATTCAATCTCTTACCAAGAACTACAGTACTTCGAAATGTTATGTTGCCGCTTATTTATGAAGGAGTGGCGAGTACTGAAAGAGAAAAAAGAGCCAAGGATGCCTTAATTTCAGCTGGCCTTGATGAAAAACATTTCACCCATCTTTCAAATCAACTATCTGGTGGCCAAATTCAAAGAGTCGCCATTGCTCGAGCCCTAGTAAATAATCCAACTTTAATCCTGGCCGATGAACCAACCGGGAACTTGGACACAAAAACTGGTGAAATTGTTCTTGCTACTTTTAAAAAGTTAAATAAAGAATTAGGTCGTACTGTCGTACTTATTACTCATGAACAAGATGTCGCAGAACACGCAGATAGAGTTTTGTTTATTCGTGATGGTTTATTAATTGAAGATAAAAAAATAATTCACTAACATATGAAAATATCTGACATATTAAATGAAACATATTCTGCTCTAACCGGTAACAAAATTAGAACGGGTCTTACAATGCTCGGCATTATTATAGGAATTGGTTCAGTTATTGCCATGACAGCTATTGGACAAGGAGCTCAGAATTCAATTTCTTCTAGCATTGAATCTATTGGGGCAAATTTAGTTATGGTTATGCCAGGAGCACAAAGAAGTTTTGGGGGAGCTTCAGGTGGACGAGGTGGAGCACAAAGCTTAACTGTGGCAGATGCTGATGCAATAGAGACTAGTGTGTCTGGAGTCGCTGGCGTTGTTCGTGAGGTGACGTCTCGAAAACAAGTAGTTGCCACGGGTACAAATACTAACACAAACATAATCGGAACAGAGCCGTCTTATTCTACTGTTAGAAATGTTGCAATTGATGAAGGAAGTTTTATTACTGCTCAAAATGTAACAAGTGGTACAAAAGTGGCAGTCTTGGGTCCTACTACTCGTGATGATTTATTTGGTACAGACGCGACAGGTGTCGTCGGTCAAAAAATTCGTATTTCTGGGGCAGAATATAAAATCGTAGGCATAACTGTTGCAAAGGGTGGTTCTGGTTTTTCAAATAGTGATGATGCAATTTATATTCCATATACAACAGCCCAAAGATATCTCACAGGTAATAAATATTTAAGTGAAATAGATGTATCTGCCGAAAGCTCAAATGCTTCTGCACAAGTACAAACAGATATTACAAGCTTGTTAACTCAAAGACATAACATAACTGATTCGACAAAAATTGATTTCAACACAATGAATCAGGCTGACATTATCGCAACTGCCTCATCTGTCACAAGTACTTTTACGGCTCTTCTTGCTGCTATTGCTGGCATATCGCTACTAGTTGGAGGAATTGGAATTATGAATATGATGCTAACTACTGTTACCGAAAGAACTCGTGAGATAGGATTGCGTAAGGCTATTGGCGCCAAAAGAAGAGACATTAATTTTCAATTTTTAACTGAAGCGGTAGTTCTCACTTTTGTTGGAGGATTTTTAGGAATTGTTCTTGGGTGGTTAATAGCATTTATTATTAGCTATCTTGGAATAGTCCAAGCCTCCGTTTCAGTCTCTTCAGTACTACTTGCATTCGGTGTGTCTGCTTTAATTGGAATCGTTTTTGGTTATTACCCGGCCCGCCACGCTTCTTCTTTAAATCCAATCGACGCGTTAAGATTCGAATAATTATTAATTAAAGGTCAATATTATAAGGTTTAATAAAAAAATATGAAAAATAAAAAAAATATAATTTTAATAGCAGGTTTTGTAGTTTTAGTATTAATTTCTTTTTACGCAGGCACAGCCTATTCTAGCTCAAAAAAAACAACTAACCCAAATAGTTCTTTTGGACAAAATGGGCAATTTAGCCAAGGAAAAGGAATGAGGGCAGGAGGAGGAAATATCTCAGGCCAAATTATTGCAAAGGATGCAGATAGTATTACCGTAGAACTTAGATCACCAATGGGACAAAATGGTGTAGCTACTACAAATACTGGAACTGGTTCTAAGATAGTTTTTTATACTAACAAAACAACTGTTCTAAAAACTACCGACGGAGTAATATCTGACCTTGTTATCGGAAAAGAAATTAGTGTTCAAGGTACAGCTAATACTGATGGTAGTGTCATAGCCCAAAGTATTTCTATTAGACCGAACGTAAATACAAACTTACCAAAGAATTAAGAATAATATTATTTGAATAAAAAGCACCCACTACCGTTCTGGGTGTTTTTTGTTTTAATTAATTTTACATTTTTATGCTATATTAAAACTATGGACGAATATCCAATGAGAATCAATAAATACTTGGCCCACCAAAAAATCGCTACCCGAGATGGAGCAGATGCTCTTGTCTCTCGAGGTGATGTTTTTGTTAATGGGAAGAGGGCTGTATTGGGCAGTAAGGTAAGTGAAAATGATAAAGTGGAAGTACGAGGAAAAGATAGTATTAAAAAATATGTTTATTATGCTTACAACAAACCTCAAGGAGTAATCACTCATTCTCCCCAAGATGAAGAAAAAGATATTAAAGAAACTATAAAAAATAAAAGTATTGGAAAAGATGTCTTCCCTGTCGGCCGACTTGATAAAGATTCTCATGGCCTTATGATTTTAACTAATGATGGCAGAATTACTGATTTACTCCTCAACCCAAAATATATTCATGAAAAAGAATATGCTGTAAAAACTTTTAATAAGCTACGCTCAAATTTTAAACAAAAAATGGAGGCCGGAGTAAAGATTGAAGACTACAAAACAAAACCTTGTAAAATAGAAATTATAAATGAAAATATGTTTCGAATAATTTTAACCGAAGGAAAAAAACATCAAATCCGTAGAATGTGCTCTGCCCTATTCCAAGAAATTGCCGACTTAAAACGTACTCGAATTATGAATATTGAATTAGGAAAAATAAGTAATAATTCCTTTCGAGAAATAAAAGGAAAAGAACTTCAAACTTTTTTACAAAGCATTGGAATAAATCAATAAAAAAACCACTCTGCCCTAGGTCGGAGTGGTTTTTTTATTATATTTGAACCTTAGAAAAGAAATAACTTCCGAGCCAAAGAAAAATTAAGGTGAGAATTGTAAGCACTGAAAGATCTCGAGCTAAAGAAAAAAAGTGAACATTAGTAAGTAAATGTCTCAAGGCATCTACGGTATATGCAAGTGGATCAAAAGAAGTGATTATTCCAAGTATGGTTGCTCGATCAATTGGAAAAATCGCTCCTGACAAAAAAAACAAAGGCATGACTAAGAAGTTCATTATCATTTGAAAACCTTGCATATCGTCTAGTTTTGAAGCAATAGCAGTACCTAGGGCAGTGAACAGTGTAGCTGAAAGAAACATAACCAATATTGCAACTGGTACAAAAGCCCAAGATATGGGCCTAAAGCCCGCTAATAACGATAATAACAAAACTAAAGTTCCTTGCATTGTCGCTATCGTTGCTCCCCCGAGTGTCCTGCCAATCATGATATTAAAACGTGAAACGGGGGCGACGAGTGTTTCTTTAAGAAACCCAAATTGTTTATCCCAAATAATTTCCATACCAGAAAAAATTGAAGTGAAAATTATGGTCATACTAATAATTCCTGGAACTAAAAACTGTATATAATTACCCTCACCTGCCCGCGCGAAAACTGGCCCAAAGCCAGCTCCAAGCGCTAAAAGAAAAAATATTGGTTGAGCCAAAGAACCAATCACCCTTGAGCGTGAACGAAGATATCTCTTTAATTGCCTTAACCATAAAATGTAAATTATTTGCATCCCATTAAAAATTTTAACTAATAATTTTTTTCTTTTACTCAAGTCCGTTGAATTTTTAACGGGACAAGTGTCATTTTTTATTTTTTACTCCAAGCATTGTGTCTAGCGCGCATAGCATCCGTTTTACTTACTTCTTCTTCCCGAATATCTCTACCTGTTAATTTTAAGAAAGCTTCTTCAAGTGATGTAGTTTCAGTACTTTTTTTTAATTCATCGACTGTGCCCAGTGCTACGATACTTCCATGATCAATAATTGCAATATGATTTGCGATCCGCTCTGCTTCTTCCATATAATGTGTTGTAAAAAATACCGTAATTCCTTCTGTTTCGTTTAATTTACGTAAATATTCCCACATGTGATTTCTAGTTTGTGGATCAAGCCCCAAGGTTGGTTCATCTAAAAATAAGACTTTTGGGTGATGTAATAACCCTCGAGCAATTTCAAGCCTACGTTTCATGCCACCAGAAAATTCTTTTACTAAACTTTTTTTTCTGTCCCAAAGCTCTACAAATTCTAGTAATTGCTTTATTCTATCTACTAAAACATCTTTTTTTACTCCATATAAAATTCCATGAATTTCCATATTCTCATATGCCGTAAGCTCATCGTCTAGACTTGGATCTTGAAAAACAATGCCAAAAGAACGGCGCACGTCTCTTGGATTTTTTACTACACTATTGCCATCTATTAAAAGTTCTCCTTCCGTAGGAGTTAGAAGTGTAGTTAGCATTTTGATGGTTGTAGATTTTCCTGCACCATTAGGTCCTAAAAAAGCAAAAATATTCCCTTTTTCAACACTAAAAGAAATATCTTTCACAGCAGTAAAGTCTCCGAATTTCTTTGTTAAATTTTTTACTTCAATAATTGCCATTTATTTTAATTCGTAATTTTTAATTACCTTGCGCCCAATCTTTTAGTTCTTGATATGTCCCATCTCCACAAATGAACTTTTTTGTTTTCTCATTATAAAAAAATGGCACACCTCCACATGAATCAATATCTATCTCTAACAATTTTTTTTCATTCTCTTTATTATGCCAAACCTCTAAAGATTTAATTTTAATTCCCTCCTCCTTTTCAAGTCGCACAACTAAGTCGTGCATGTGCACACAACAAGGACATTCTGTTCCATAAAATTCAAATAAATGATTCATTTTTCTATTATAACAAAAAAGAATTCAATTTGTTTGAATTCTTTTTTAAAAACTATTTAACTAATTTTGCTAAACGAGATTTCTTTCGAGCAGCATTATTTTTCTTAATTACTCCCTTTTTAGCAGCTTTGTCTATTGCTTGATAGACAGTACTAAGCATTTTTTCTGCTTCTTTTTTGTCGGTCTTAACAACTTTCTCAATCTTTTTTATAGTCTCTTTCATTACTCGCTTTCGGCGGTCATTAAAAGCCTTCTTTTTAAGAGAACCTCGAACTGCTTTTTTTGCTGATTTAATTATAGGCATATATTATATCCTACCAAAAAACACTCAAAAACACAATATGTTATAATAAAAACATGATCGGAAGCATAAAGGGTAAAATAATCTTAAAAAGAGACAAATTCGTTATCGTTGAAAAAGATGATATTGGCTATAAAATAGGCATCTCTTCTGACACCCAAGAACGAGTTATGAAAATGAGGGATGAAGTTCTTTTTTGGACCCACTTACATATTAAAGAAGATGCTCAAGATCTATATGGCTTTTTGGAATATGAAGAATTAGAATTTTTTGAAATGCTAATTAGTGTTTCTGGCATTGGACCAAAAGGAGCCCTCACAATTTTATCGGTCGCTCCAATCGAAATATTAAAAAGAGCTATTGGCTCTGGTGATACTTCGTATTTAACAAAAATTTCTGGTATTGGCAGAAAAACGGCCGAAAAAATGGTAATTGAACTTCGGGACAAAATGGGTAAAATAAATGAAGACGGTTCACTAGAACAAGAAGTTGATATTTTAGAAGCCTTGAAATCTCTAGGTTATTCTCAAAATGAAGCTCGTGATGCTCTTAAGAAGATATCTGGAGAAATGGATTTAAATACAAAAATAAAAGAAGCTTTAAAAATTTTAGGTAAAAAATAAAACTTGTCCCGTACTAAATTTTTGATTAAAAAATATGGCCATTATAAATAAAAACTTAAAATTTTAATACCGGGATGCCCGAATTGCCAGAAGTAGAAACCACCACTCGTGGATTAAAAAAAGAAATATTAAATCTAAGATTTTTAGATGTTTGGACTGATTTAAATACAAAAGATATTAGAAAGATAGATACTATCGCAAATAAAAAGTACTTCCCTGTTTTTAGGAAAGAAGTAATCGACAAAAAAATTATTTCAGCTGAAAGACGTGCTAAAAACATTTTAATAAATTTATCAGACAATAAAACTATATTAATCCACCTTAAAATGACAGGACATTTACTCTACGGTAAATATCAATATTTAAAAAAAGAAAATAAATGGCTGCCGAAAGAATTGGGTCCTCTCCAGGATCCCTACAATAGATTCACACATGTCGTATTTACTCTATCCAATAAAAAACATTTAGTTTTTTCTGACGCTCGTAAATTTGGGAAAATTACCTTATTTGATACCGACATAGCATATACAAAACATTTAAATAATTTAGGACCAGAACCACTTGATAAACAATTCACGTTTAGTAATTTTAAATTACGTATTAATAAAAAACCAAATGGCAAAATAAAAACAGTCTTAATGGATCAATCTACAATAGTCGGAATAGGAAATATCTACTCCGATGAAATTCTGTGGCTATCTTGTGTGAGCCCAAAAAGAAAAGTTTCTCAGTTAAAAGAAATTGAATTAAAAAACATTTTTAATTCAATGAAAAAATTATTAAAAATGGGCATAAATTTCGGAGGAGACTCTATGTCCGATTATCGAAATATTTATGGCTTACCTGGAAAATTTCAAATGCACCATATGGCTTATCGACGTACAGGACAAAAATGCTTAAAAAGAGGTTGTACTGGAATCATTGTTCGAGAAATGATTAATAATAGAAGCGCTCACTTCTGCTCGAAACATCAAAAATAATTAAACATTTAAAATTCGAAACAAAGCAACTCCACAAGCAACAGAAACATTTAGGGATTCCTTATTCCCTTTCATTGGAATTTCTGCCACTATATCACACTTTTGAAGAGAATTTTTTGAAAGTCCTAAAACTTCATTTCCAAGTACGAAGGCAACTTTGTCGATTTTCTTTATATTTATTTTTTTATAATCAATTGAATTTTCACTTTGCTCAATAGCAATAATTAAATAATTTTGTTTTTTTAAATATACAAAAAGAGAAGCTAAGTTTTTTTTATACTCCCATTCCACTGTCTTCTCTGCCCCAAGGGCACTTTTGGCAATATCTTTACGAACTCTATTAAATTTATCTATCGGGGTCGGAGTATAACCAGTTAAATATATTTTATTAATACCAGCTGCTTCTGCAGTACGAAAAATTGCTCCGACGTTTTGAGCGCTTCTAATATCTGGCAAGATCAAAACTTTATTTCGTATTTCTTGCATTTTTAATTCGTAATTCTTAGTTGTTTTCTATATTTTTTAAATATAATTATAAACCATAAAATAGCCAAGGTTACATAGTTTATTATCATAAAGTACTTATTGCTCCAAGCTATGCCATAAGGAAAAACATAGGTTGAAATTGGGAAAAGAAAAGGCGTTGGAAAAAAAGCTAATGCATGGGATGGAATATCAATAAGTATGTGCAGCAACCATCCCAAGAGTGGCAACCATGGTTTTTTAAAAATTAGCCAAACAATTAAAAAAACCAAAAGCCATAAAATTAAAGAATGACTATATTGATATAGAGTGTGTGATAAATTAAAACCATCGGCTACTTGGTGTCGAGTGCTGAAAGATCCAAAGTCCTGTTGACCACTTGCTACTTTATAGAAAGAAATTATAAATGGAATTGTAAAAGCAAATAAGTCAGGGAAAATTCCAAAGAAAGCTATCCAAAACATATTTATTTTAGATAGTTTATTTTTCTTTTCTAATTCCTTATTCCCCTTGCGAGCTACAGCTGTAGTCCAAAGTGTGTGCGCCAATATGTCCATAACTTAATTATAACACAAATATTCGTTTGCTTTTTTAAAAACCTCCTGAGAAATAAAAAACAAAAAACATTAAAATTGATATAAATGCTCCCCAAAGACTAAATAGTATGGATTTTACAACAAGTGGTGAATTATTAATTGGTGGAACATAAACATCCTCAATTTTTAAATTATTTTTTTCCAGAAAAACATTTACCTCTTTATTTAATAGATCAGTCTTTGTTAAAATATTTTTTTTAGTCTTTTTTTGAATAAATAATCCTATAAGTGATATTAAGATAAAAATTATTATTAGAGAAAAGTTTGATTTATTTTTTATAGTTAAAAAAGTACTACACACAATTCCAGCTATTGAAAACCCTGTAATTATTATAATTGGGTAAAAAATGCTTAATGGAAAGGAAAGCTTATAATTCCAAATAAGTGGGCTTCTACTTCCTATAAATACAGGTTCGTTTGCAACTAAAGCACCAATAGGGTTAAAGCCTCTTGGCATTATAAAATATTTACTATATATTTCAATAAGTTCTGGATAAAGTTTTCTCGTCTCAATATTTTTTTTCGCTTGTTTAAATAAAAAACTAAATACTCCAGAAGCGAGCATAACAAAAATAAATAAAGTAATCGCTACTAAGTCATAATATTTAAAATTTAAAAGTGTTTCCATACAACTTAAACTTGTCCGCCCGCTCGGGATCGAACCGAGGACCTTATCCTTAAAAGGGATCTGCT
>JBAXFW010000026.1:0-10987 GCA_037139635.1 bacterium
TGTTAAGATCATTCATTCCTTTTTTTAACGTCCTTTTAGTAAAACGAGCAAGTGCCCAAATAAAAACAAAAATAGCAAATACTCCCACAAAAAATGCTACGAAAAAGAATCTCGCAAGTCCGTAAGGTCCACCTAAAAAATGAGTATACCCCAGAAAATACAAAACAAGTAAAATTAAAAAACTATTTCCAATCTTTATTTTTTTTGAATACATGTATTGTCATGATACTCCCATTGGCCATATTTTTCAATGTATATTTTTTAAATTTATAACTTATTATATTTTAGTACTTGTTTTAAAAAAGCTATAAAAAACCAACTGAATTATTTTCAGCTGGTTAATATTAATTTAATGGCATTTTTTCGGGAGCAAAACCAAAAACAATTTCTTTACCTTGTAGATCAAGCTGAGAGAACATAATTGACTCCTTGTCGAAATCAATTACTGGATTATGTGCGCTATCTCCCCTGAAGACCTTCAGGGCAAATAATCCATGAGAAGTAGTGATGTGTATTTCAGCAAAAATTTTTTCCTCTTCAAAAAATATCACATCAATTGTTTTACCATTTTCTCCTGTCACAAGCCTATGGCTTGGGCTTAAGGAACAAACAAGGTTTGCTTGCTCCTTACTTAAAAGAAAAACAGCAAAACTCTTGCCACTTAAAACTTCAAGAAGTAGCCTCACGACTTCCTGAATATTTTCAGCATTAATTTTTTTCTTTTTCATGGGGCTGGCTTTTTCTGCAATTTACCATGTATTTACTAAAAAGTCCACAAAATACAAATATCAGGGTTTGACTATTTTTATAAAAAATGTTATTATAAACTCATAACAGTTCTCCAAAATATAAACCTTTTATCTCAAAACCATGAAACTCACTCGAACCAGAATTGCCGCGAGAAGAATTCTCGTGCTTGAAACAGCTTGTTGGATATTATTGCCAACTACCCTTTGGGGTATCTCAAGTTATTTTTTCAACACAAGCGAAATCTTAAAAATACCAACATGGCTTTATGTTGTAATTCTATTTTCGCAACCTATTTTGGTTGGTATTGTTGCAACATACCGTATTCAAAAAAATCATGATGGAAAACTTTTGGAAAAATGGCGAGGAAAAGACCAGAAAAGATTTTCTCAAAAGAAATCTGAATACTATAAAGTGGTTGAGCATATACAAAATTATGTCTATTTTATTAAAAGTATAGTATCAGAAAAAAGTCGCCCATTTAATTTCCTAATTACTTTCTCTGAAAAAGTCACTCAGAAAGCAATGCCAGTGGTTTTTTTAAATGGTATTCAGCTTTCTCTTGAGATTGTCGGCAAATTACAGGATGAGACTATCTGCCATGTAGAAAATATAATAAAACCACATATGGAAAAACTTGTCTTCCAATTGGGCACTCAAGAATATGTAATTGATAATCCCTACTACACAAAAGGGCAAATACCTTCCGAGGGAGTAATATGGCAATGTGAAGGCCATAATTTCGAAAAAAACATTTTCGTGAATGCGAGTTATTTGCCGTTCGTGAACAACTCTACACTTTATCCTTTCAACCTTTTTGCCAACGACAGAAAGATTGGCGAATTTTCTGGATTATATTATCCAGAAAAAGGATATATAACACTTGATATAAGTGATATAAAGAAAAGAGATTGCTTAGGAAAGTCTTTTTTCCTTAAACCCATCTTCGGTGGGCAAAAAATCCCAATGCCTTCCCCTTCCGTACTTTCCATCAATGGAAAAATAAAGAAAGAAGTAAGATTTTAATCCATGAGCTTTGCTAACGCAAAGCTCATTTTATTTTATATTTACCCTATTTGAAAATTATGCAAAGCAATTGTCAACCCTATGTGAAAAAAAAGTGCGGCAGAAAAAATAATCACAACTATATGTAAAATATATAAAAATACTTTATTTACTTCAAAAGTTTTTTTAAATAAATACGGTATAAAAAAACTAGTTATTGGAACTAAAATACATAAATAAATCAAAAATATTATTCCACTTAAGTCCGAATTTTGATTAAACCATTCACTTGGCATTACAAACCAACTTCCATAAAAAATGCACCAATATAAAACATAAGTTAAAAAAATAAAAACAGTCTTTCTCCACCATTTGTCTGTATGAAAAGTTTTTTGAATCCAATTTATCATATATACATCCTAACGCTTTTTATAATTTCTGACAATTAGAATTGTTCCACTAAAAATAAATATAACTACAAGAATCCAGATTCGCTTGAAACTAAACCCTGAATTTAATGGTAGCGCAGTTTGCGATATTCTATTTGTTTTTTTATTTTCAACTAAAGGATATAATTCTTTTATACTAGTAGCAGCTGTTTTCTTTAAAATAGGAATATTTAAATTATTCAATATTGGAACCTGATCTTCAGTAGTAATTTTATTTATTAAAATACCTGGTTTTTTTAATAAAGAATCTGAAACAAAAATTTGTGGTTCCTCATGAAGTATATTTTTAGAAATTTCTAAATTATTATTTAAATTTAACAAAATAATACCACCACCTGAATTATGTATCGACGGAACATATGTCGTAGCGGGAGCCGGCAACAGAAGAGCCGGAATCGTTATTGTTTGGATTGGTTCAATATTACCTGCATTATCAATAGAAAAATATTGTACTGTTACATCACTACCTCCAGCAATGACAGGTATTTCAATTGGCGTAACGTAATTTGCCCAAGCATTACCGCCATCTAAAGAATATTGAGTATTTAATATTCCTGAGCCATTGTCACTTGCAGAAAGAGATAAGGTGTTACCTAAAACTAAACTTGTCGTAGTTGGCACAGAAATATCATTTACTTGTATATCATTTAAAATAACTGTTGGTGAAATTTCATTTTCAAACATACCATCTCCGTCATCATCTACTTGTATTGTTGGAGGTACTTCTACATTTGTCTCTCCTGGGAAAGTATTAGCAGGAATATCTATTTGGAAATTTTCATTAGAATTTTCAACTGAAATATTGTTAAAATTTGTAGAATTAATAATAGTATCATCATCATTAATATTTTGAATACTTAAATCATATGCATTAATAATGCTTCCACTTCCACCACCAGTACCCAAACTAGGAGTATTTTTTACAACAATTTTGTAACTGCCTCCAGCTGGCAAAAATATTGAAGTTGTTCCACCAATTTTATCATACTGCACTCCAGGAATTCCATACTCTATTTCAGTACTTATCTCATTAGTTTCATTTGGATCTTGTATTGATTTCAAATCAATACTTTTAACCGGACCAGTATAGTTACCAAAACCGTCATAAATTAAATAATCCATCATCGGCAACATGCTTTTTAAGGTAATAGTTTTCCCTTTAATAAAACAATCATGCTCATTAAAAGATACATTTGGAAAATCAATTAATTTTTTACCTCGCAAGGTAGCTGTAACTAATTCTTCTATTCCAGGAGCAGATGGAAGCTCGCCATGAGTAGAACCCTTAACATAATATTTTTTACCAATACTATCATCTACAGAATGAAGTGGCACAGTATCATCACCATTTTCATATTCTAAATCATAAGTATTTACTATTTTTTTCCATAATAATATTCCAGTAGTTTTCTTTTTAACTGTAATATGACCAATTGTCTTTGTCGTGCCACAACCAATAAAATTCGAAACTTTAACATTAGACAAATCTAAATTATCAATATCATTATGTAAACTATTAGAAAAATCTAACATTTTTTTATTTACATTTTGACTCTTTAAAAAATTCTCAGTCTCTTTATAAGACAACAATGGCAGCACAGGACTTCCGGGATTAGAAAAACTTGGTATAGTATAATCAGTAATATATTTCTCACCAAGAAAATTTCCTTGTCCATCTATGTATTTTTTGCTAGGCAAAAGTTCAAATACACCAGGCATATTTTGAATAATGTATTTTACCCTATCGGGGCTTAATAAACTAAGCTTTTCAATTTTAATCCCCATATCATTCCCTTCCACAATTGCCTTAAAAACTTCCGGTGCACCAAGCTGTGGAGTTCCCATAAAAATAAGTTGATCTACCTTACTTGCCCCATTATCGGCAATATATTTTTTCGCGACGAGGCCACCCATCGAATGCGCGACTAGGTCAACTTTATCTGCCCCTGTATTAGTCAAAATTTCATTAATTTTTGCATTCAACCTAAGCGCACTATTAGCATTTGATTTTCGCCAATCATAAGGAAAAACAAATAAATTTACATTTTCGATATAACCTTCTCTCTTGAGAAATGAAATTAGACCTTCCCATGTTTTACGATTATATTTAATTCCTAAAATATCTAAACGAGTTCCGCGTACAATATCTCCTAATTTCATCGGCTTAATGCTATTTTCTGTACCATCAGAGTTTAAAGCTAAATCATTTAAAAAATTATCTGTAATAGAAAAAATCATCTTATTTATATTTGGCCAAATTTCACTATTGTCGTC
Organism: bacterium; assembly: GCA_037139635.1. Lineage (GTDB taxonomy): Bacteria > Patescibacteriota > Minisyncoccia > Phycocordibacterales > UBA9973 > UBA9973. Next base: position 4,476 of record JBAXFW010000026.1, read on the forward strand.
GTAACCCTTAAGAATTTCAGTTCCCATAATTCCTGGAATTAATATTACCGGATCACGAGGTTTGCATTTTACATTTTCACAAAATGGAAGAAAATCGACATAATCTGAGACTATGCCAGCAGTCCCTTCTGAGTTCTCATCCGCATGAAACGGTCCAGTATCATTACCCCAAAAATTATCCTCAGCATTGATTGTAAAAGCAGATGAATAATTTTGAATTGCAAAATAGTCAAAATTTTTAATAATAGAGTTACTAATCTTAGCTGAAATATTATCTTCACCAAAAGCGAGAATTGCAGAACCATTTCCTCCTTCGAAAATAGAATTTTCAACATTCAAACTAGAGGGTCGTGATAAATGATCATCTGTATCAAATAAAATAATATCAGAACCGTTTGGCGCTTTTTTAAATGTAGAATTTTTAAAACTAGCATGGCTATTGTTAAATATATATACACCATAATTAAAATCATCAAAGACATTCTCTACTTTGTAGTTATTTGCATTTAGATAACTATTTTCAAAAACATATATAGCACTACTGTCGTATATATTTTTAATAGAAAAATTCGAAAGACTCAAAATACTTGAATCATATACATAAACTGCATCTCTATGTATCGTATCAATAGTAGAATTTATCCAACTGACATTACTTCCATTTGTAGAATAAAGACAAGAAGTAACTAAATTCTTACAATTAAAAACATCTGCATCAATATTACTAACGTTGGCAAATATACCAAAATTTGAATCCTCTACTTCAACATTTTTTAAATTTAAATATGTATGGTCTAAATATGAAAGATTGTTTACATATTTAAAAACTGTATTTTTTATATAATCATTATGTGAATCAATAAAATTTATTCCTTGCCAATCATTTCTCGATGGTACGAGCCATGAACCATCACACACTTCACCAAGAGAATTTCCTTCCTCGTCAAAATCTTCATAACAATAATAATCTCCGTCAGTATCGCCACCCAAAGTATCATCATAATTTGAAGTAAAATAAACCTTGTCGTTTTCCTCTCCATTGATTACTAAATCACCAAAAACTGTAATCGATGCATCTGCAGTCGGATCAAATTTGACGATTACCCCTGGACTAATCGTCAAAGTAATTCCCAGTGCAACTTCAATACTATTTTTTATAATAAAAGGATTACCATCTTTCGTCCAGATAGTACTTGCCTGAATATTGTCAGTAATATTTGTTTCGGCTGAGGCACTCTTTATATTAAAAAAGAAAAACCCAGCACAGAGTGTCAATAAAATAAAAAATAAAAATTTATTACTTAAACTTTTCATTTTTATATATTATTTATTAAATTACTCTAAATATTATATAAAACCTTTTATTTTTGTAAAAGCGAATATGTGGAAAACTCAAAAAATAACAAAACACACATACGCTATGGTGTATATGTATTTTGCATAGGTCTTGTCTATACAAATTATTCTTTTTTATAAAAATGAGCGACGAGAGAGATCGCAAGCAAAGCAACAAAAGCTGTAAGAGCAAGCATTGGTATCGATACATATCCACCAAAGACGGAAACTAGATGCTGGAAACAAGAAACTCCGGTATTGTCGCAAGCTCCAAGATTACCATTACCAAAATAATAAATAAAATTTTGATAAACTGCTACCAAAAAACCAACACAAAGGAGTATAGTCGTGTACCTAATTATTTTTTTATCTTTATCCCAAAGAGCTATTCCGAAAAGAAATACTTGTGGAAATAAAAATACTCTTTGAAACCAACAAAGCTGACATGGTGGAAAACCAATAATTTCTGAATACACAAGAGAAAATAATGAGGATAAAAGTGAAATTAAAAATCCAATAACTAAAAAATATTTTTCAATAAAATCTAAAAAAATATTTTTTTTAGGACCAAAAAATAATACTATTAAAGCAGACAAAGAAAAAACCTGAAGAATGATAGCTCCTAATCCAAGAAAGACATTTAAATAATGAATATTATTCGGATTCATTTCTATTTAACCGAATTTGCTTGAGGTAAAACACAAGAAGTTTTTTCAGCTAAGGTTGCAAGTGGCACCTCGCCTGATATTTCAGTTCCGTCAGCAAATTTCCAAGTAGGATATCCTTCGATTTTTTTATCTTTACAAATTTGTGTTTGGCCTTGTCCATCTGGAGTAGAACATTCAACATAAGGTAATAATTTTTCTGATGTTCCAAATAGTTTCTTTTCTGCTTGACAATGTGGGCACCAAAAAGCTCCGTAAAAAGTTGCTCCTTTGTCTTTCAAACAAGTCGCAAAGGAATCATAATTCAAAGTACTACTTGTTCCTTTACCTCGAACGAGGAATGTACCTATTGTCCCTAAAACTAAAATAATAATGACCGTAAAAAATATTGTTTTTTGTGTGATTTTCATCCCATTAAAAAATTTAATTAATAAAACTCCCTCGACATACTTTTGCCCGCTGATTTTTTAACGGGACAATTAAATAACACTATAACATTAAAATGATAAAATTAAAATTTTTGGTAAAAAGATTATACATCCGATTACTACCGCTAAAATTACTGACATCAATACGGCTCCAGCTGCTACATCTTTTGTATCTCTGGCATAAGGATGAAAATTCGGACTTGTGAGATTTATATCTATTTCGAATGCGGTATTTAGAGTTTCAGTAATGACTACTAAACCAATTGATAAAACAACGAACAACCATTCTGTCTCTGACATATTTAATTGATAACCTAAATATACCGCTAAGATTGCAAAAAATATTTGTAACCAAAAATTGTGAGTTGTCTTAAATAAAATACCAATTCCCCTCCATGCATGAGTGGCACTTTTTATTCGCGCCACGATTGAAAATCTTTTCTTTTCTTTCATTGTTTCCATATTTTAATTATAGACTACTCAAATTTTATATCAAACGGATACATTCCCATTCCACAGGTTCCATCAAAAATCCCAGCAACTTGTGAACCAATATCTATGTCTGTCGTACCAGTCATCGGCAAATTGCGACTTATGTTCATATCTGGAATTCTAATAATTGAGGAACAATCAAAAGTACCATTTGTACTAACTCGTAAGATTGTCGGAACACCAGCCTTAGCAAAACTATGAATTGGAGAAAATCCTCCTTTAGCTTTCAAAACAATTATTTGTTTACCATCAACAATTGAAACATTATTAGCAGTTTCTTCAGTAGAATTTTTTTCTTGACCATTAAGAGAAGTAGGATTTGTCTCTCCTGTATAATTAATAGCAAAAAAAATTCCTCCAGCTGCTAAAATAATTGCAATAATTACTATTAAATTTTGTTTACTTATTTTATCCATAAATTTAAAAATTAAAAATTGGTGGTAAAATATTAATTACGACCAATGCGTTGATAAGGTTAAACAATGCAAATAAAATTACAATCAAACCTGCTGTCTTAAAGAAAATACCAGCTTTCGGACTCTTCCCTATCGAAAAAGAACTAAAAGATAATAATCCCAAAACTGGCAAAGTTCCTAATGCAAAAGAAAGCATAGTCAAAGCTCCTGTGGTAAAACTACCAGTGGAGAGAGAATAAATCTGCATTGATTGAGTAAAACCACAAGGTAAAAAGAAAGTAACAACTCCAACTAAAAGTGGCGTAAGTGTATGGTTAAATTTTGAAACTCCAAGTGCATGCTTCGCTAAAAATTTTGGCATACCTGGCTGCAATCTCCTAGCCCAAGGAAATATATCTAGTAAATTTATTCCTAAGATTAACATCACCATAGCAATAATAAATCCTAAAATAAATGTACTTATGGTATTTAATTGAAAAGCAGAACCTAGTGCTCCAATCACTCCCCCTAATACAAAAAATGAAACAATTCTTCCAACATGAAACATTATTTGTGGTTTAAATTTGCCCGTCCTGAGTGTAGTCGTAGAGCCTCCTTCTTTAGCAAAAGAAGCAGACATTGAGAGAAGCAGTCCTCCGACGACAGCCATACAAGAAGAAAGCGAAGCGACAATTCCAATCATAAAAGCTGTCCCGTATGAGACCTTGGTGGCATCAACTAAATTAATCAATCCAATTTTTTGTAATACAACATAAATAACAACGAACAAAATTGTAACTGGAACTGCAATTTTAAATTCACTTATATTTTTTTCAATTTTTCCTTTTCCAATTTCCACTGAAGGATCTACTGATAGTGTATACCCATGTGGATGAAGAACAGATGAAATTTCTTGTGCCACATCTTCGGAGCTTCTATCTCCAAAATCTCCAGTCACTAAGACTAAATTTGATTTTAAGCTTACTTTTACCTCAGTAATATACGGAAATTCATTAAGTTCACTTTCAGTCAAAATTACACAAGATTTACAATGCATTCCTTTGATGTGAAATTTGTAAGTTTTTTGTTCCATAAATAATTCAATAATTTTAACACATTAAAAATAATTACTATAATTTTATTGCCTTAATTCTCAGTGAGTTCGACACGACTGAGACGCTAGACAATGCCATTGCTAGTCCTGCAAAAACAGGATTAAGTAGCCAGCCAAAAATTGGATAGAAAAGTCCGGCTGCAAGTGGAATACCTATCACGTTGTAAAAGAACGCCCAAAAAAGATTCTGCTTTATTCCTCGCATGGTAATTTTGGAAAGGTTAATTGCTTTTACTAATTTTGATATATCACCGTGGAGTAGTGTAATGCCCGCAGACTCGATCGCGACATCTGTGCCAGTACCCATCGCAATACCTACATCAGCCTGTGCAAGTGCTGGAGCGTCATTTACTCCATCCCCCGCCATGGCAACAATATGCCCACTGTTTTGTAATTCTTTTATTTTTTCAAGTTTTTGCTCTGGCAATACATGCGCCACAACTTCATCAATACCAACTAAATTTGCAATATATTTTGCAGTCTTCTTTTCATCGCCAGTGACCATAATTACTTTAATTCCTAATTTATGTAAATCAGCAATTGCTTTTTTTGATTCAATTTTTACTTCATCTGCCGCCATCACAAAACCCAATACTTCTTTTTTTGTTAGAAGTATAACTGGAGTTTTTCCTTGTATAGTGTATTCTTCAAATAAATTTATATCAAAACTAATTCCTAAGTCTTTTATTAATTTTGTATTACCAACAAAATAATCAACCCCATCAATCAAACCAGTCAAACCTTTTCCTTCGATATTTTTAAAATCTGAAACTTCTTGAAATACTAGATTATTTTCTTTTGCATAACTTGATATTGCGTGAGCAATAGGATGTTCAGATTTTTTTTCCAAACTTGCAATAATTGAGATAAATTCATTTTCTGTAAAATTTGAACTATTTTTTATATCAACCAATGTTGGCCTTCCTTTAGTGATCGTTCCAGTTTTATCGACTATTAAAATATCTACTTTGTGCAATTTCTCAAGCGTTGAAGCATCCTTTATTAAAATTCCTTCACGTGCACCCTTGCCTACTCCGACGATAATTGCAGTCGGTGTCGCAAGACCCAAAGCACAAGGGCAGGCAATCACGAGCACTGCGACAAAAGACATCAAGCCGTAAGAAATATTTCCAAAATAAAGCCAAATGAAAAGGGTAAGAAATGCAATAATAAGTACAATTGGCACAAAGATACTAGATATTTTATCAGCCAATGCTTGAATTGGAGCCTTAGACCCCTGTGCTTCTTCCACCATTTTAATAATTTGAGCAAGCAATGTTTCACTCCCTATTTTTGTTGCTTTAAAAATAAATGATCCATTAGTGTTAATAGTTCCTGCCGAAACACCATCTCCAATTTTTTTATTTATTGGCATTGATTCTCCTGTGATCATTGACTCGTCCACATATGAACTACCCTCTGCCAGAATTCCATCCACTGGAATTTTTGTCCCTGGCTTTACGACAATTAAATCTCCGTGGATAACTTCATTAGTTGAAATTTCAATTTCCACTCCATCACGAATGACTAAAGCAGTTTTTGATTGTAAATTTAACAATTTCAAGATAGCATCACCAGTTTTTATTTTTGATTTTAATTCTAAGTATTTTCCAAGAGCAATAAAAGTAATAACCACAATTACAACATCGTAATATGAATGAAGAATATTAGAATAGCTTTTCAAAAGTGTTTCTCCAAAAGCACTGATAATGAAGCTATATAAAAAAGCAGTGCCAGTCCCTATTCCAATCAAAGTATCCATATTGGCTCTACCGTATCTCATAAACCGAAGAACACCAGCAAGGTAAGGCTTACCTAAAACAAAAAGAATATATGTAGCAAAAATAGGCATCAAGTGATGAAAAAAGGATTTAGTTACTTCCCCCATTTCAAAAACTATTCCATATTTTGAAAGAATTTCCCAAACCATAAATAGGATACTAATAAAGGCAAAAGGAATTGCAATCATTATTTTTACTCTCGTATTTTTTAATTCCATACTTTCTTTTTTCTCAATTTCTTCTCCTAGAACAAACTCATACCCCAATGGTGGCTTTTCTCAGGATGAAATTGCGTCCCGTAG
>JBAXFW010000027.1:0-10359 GCA_037139635.1 bacterium
AAATGCCCGAGGCGCAAAATACATGTGCTTGCCCCAGCTCGCGTGATTACACGCGAGCTACCCCACCCGTGCGTGCACACGAACTCACTCCCTAGAATTAAATTCAAAATTAAATTTTTGAATACGAAACTGCTTTTCCAGTTTTTCCAACTTGTTTTATTTTATTTTCCTTTTCCAGAATATTTAAATATCTTTCCGCTGTGGCATCGGAGACATGAAGAAACTTTTCGACTTCGTCGTTAGTGATTTTAGATTTTTTTAAAAACAAAGTCATTATCTTATCTAGCTTTTTTCTTTTTCGAAACTGTATTGCAAATTTTGCTTTCGCAAGAAGTTCCATAACTTTGTTTTTGTTTGGAATTATTACTGGAACAGGTTCAGACTTGATCGGCTCAGGTTCGGAACTCAACGGCTCATTTGGTGGAATTTGAGCCGTTCGGGTTTCAGAAGTCTGCACAGGTTCTGGAATTGATTCAGAGACTGGCTCAGTATTCGGCTCAATTCCAGATGCTTGATTTTCAAGGGTATTTTCCATATTTTGCCCATTTTCGGTCATTTTAGCCTTATTTTCGGTAATTTTGGGGGTCGTATTGTTGACCACTTCGGGGGTAGAGTTATCCACAGGGGCATTTATGGCCTCAAGTGGGGTATCTGGGGTACTAGAACCCATCTTTACTGGGGTATCTTGGGGGGTAGGGGTTTCGTCTGTTCCTTGGTTTATAGTTGTTTCGCTAGGCATATTATATATATTTAATAAAACAGTCTTTTAATTTAAATTAAATTTTTCCTAAAAACACCTTCTCTAAAACACCCTCTTTAAATATTTCCGTTCCAACACCAGTATAAACCAGTGAGCCTTTATCTAAAATAAAAACCTTATCAGTAATCTGAAGTAATGATTTTATATTGTGTTCCACTACAACAATAGTCATATTTGTCTTTTGATTTATTTCTTTTATTTTTTTAAATACTTCACTTACTATATTAGGTGCCAACCCTAAAGATGGTTCATCGAGAAGTAATAATTGTGGATGGGTTATTAATCCGCGTGCAATTGCTAACATCTGCTGTTGTCCCCCAGAAAGATTTTTTGTTTTCTCATTTATTTTATCTTTTAATGCTGGAAATAAATCCAGCACTTCTTTTATCCTTTCCTTTAAAATATTTCTGTTTTTTATATTAACTCCACCAATTTCTAAATTTTCCATGACAGTAAGTTGCTGAAAGATTTTTTTTCCTTGAGGGACAAAAGACATACCACATTCAACCATTTTATGTGGAAGTGGTTTAATAATTTTACCTTGCCATATAATTTTTCCTTGATTCTTTTCAACTAACCCGAATATCACTTTTAATAGTGTAGACTTTCCAGCCCCATTTGCTCCCATCAAGCCCACAACATCTCCCTTATCAAAAGATAATGAAATATTTTTTAAGGCATGCACACCACCAAAGTTTACATCTATATTTTCTAATCTTAATACTGGTTCTTTTTGATTCATATCTTTTAATTTTATTTTCCTAAATATGCTTCAATAACAAGAGGGTTTAAAAAAACTTCGTGTGGATTTCCTTCAGTAGTTACTTTTCCATTATTAAATACCACAACATGATCGGAGAGTTCACGAATGATATCCATATTGTGTTCTATAAACACCACTGTCTTGCCTTCTTTTTTTAAAAAGAGAAGAATCTCTGAAACTATTTTTATCATTTCTTGGGATAAGCCAGCAAAAGGTTCATCAAAAAAAATGGTATGAATAGATCTGTTCCCATCTTCATTTAATGCAAGAATGCGTGCAATTTCCAATAGCTTTCTTTGTCCATAAGATAAATCGTGAGCAAGACAATCTTTTTTATCCCAAAGTCCTACACGTTCTAAGACTTTCTTCGCAATATCTATATGATATTTTTTATTTCTTTCAAAAATAGAATCAAATATTTTACGAGGAGAAATAACAATTAAAATATTATCCAAGACTGGCATTTGTTCAAATATGCGAATATCTTGAAAAGTACGGGCAATACCAAAATCCACCAAATCATATGGACGAATATGTGTAATACAAGTATGCTCTCCGATACAAGCAAATCCAGAATCAAAAGGAACCATTCCTGTTAAGATATTAACCAACGTAGATTTTCCAGAGCCATTCGGCCCAATAATCCCAGTAATTTTTCCAGGAGCAAAAGAAATAGTTTCTCCGTCTACTGCTTTTACCCCATCAAAATTTTTTTTTATATTTTCTGTTCTTACAACAATAGACATATTTGTTATTTTTATTATTGTTTCAATGCCCAGTTGCCGTTATTATATTCATAAATGTTCATCTTAAATTGTTGTACTCTGTCAATAAATCCCTCTGAACCAATTACCGAATTGTAATCTTTTACTTTAGTAATTGCGTCAACAACACACGCTGGATCATCTGCCTTGCATGATTCCATTGCCTTACTTATAAGTTCGATTGAATCATATCCCATTGCGGTATAATTTGTAAGATTTTTTACATCATAGGTTGGATGATTTTTTAGAAAAGTTTTCCCAAAATCACTTTCTGCTGTATTAATTGGCGTAAAATCAATTCCCATAGTCCCTTCAAGATTTTTTGCAGGGACAACATCTTTTACTTGCCCTGTCATACATTCTGAAGCGGTATTACAAGCCATTTTAATTTTATAACCGAGTTCATTAATTTGCTTAAACATAGCTAAATATTCAAAATCAATAGCGACCTGCTCTAGCACATCAACTCCATCATGATTTGCCTTAGCAAGCAATGATCTGAAATCTGTCTGACCAAAGTTATAATGGTATTCTTTTATGTTAGGCTCTACTTTTTTTATTCCTTCTAAACATTTCACATTATAATCTTCTCCAGACATAAGTACTCCGAGCTGTTTATATTTTTTATTATCTTTCGTGTACTGAGTAAGTTGTTCGCACCCAGTCAAAGAATCAAAATTACCCTTAATCGCATAAGGATTTTTTTCTGGAATACTTCGACTAAAAGATAAAGAAAAGAGAGGTTTTTTTGCTTCTTTTAAAATTGGATTTATGGCCGCCGCAGATACCTGAAAAAGAACAAAGAAAATATCAGGATTATTGTTTGCTAAAAGATAACGTACCGTATTTACTGATTCGGCACCATCAATAGCTGTAGGTTGAACATCGAGTTCGAATTTTTTTCCATTCACTCCGCCTTTTGCATTTATTTCATCAACAGCAGCCTGCATGCCCCCCACCCAAGGAACTCCGAGATTTGCTCCAGCACCACTCATTGTGGCAACAACCCCTAGTTTTATTACATTTTTATTTTTTACTTGAGAATCTTTTGAAATTCCCCACACGATGATAATCAGCAAAAAAACAATTGCCACAATCCAAGCTGTTTTTTTATTCATTAGTTTATTTTAAATATTAATAATAAGCGTTTCAACAATAATATCATAATTTATACTCGCCCATCAAACCAACAGGACGATAAAGCATCAGTGCTACTAAAATAACACCATAAATAACTTGTCGCATTTGAGCCGCAATATCTACTGGAAAACCGACGAGGCGAAGAATTTCAGGTAAAAGAATCAAAAAAAGAGCACCAGCAATTGAGCCTCGTAAATTAGCCATCCCCCCTAGAATAATAATTACTAAAATAAAAATAGATTCATTTAAAGAAAAGGAAGATGGATCAATAAAAGCAATATAAGTCGCAAAAAGACCTCCCGCAAGTCCAGCCATGGTAGCTGTTAAACTAAAAATTGTTAATTTAAATAAGGTTGTATTATATCCAAAAACAGCAAGAACTTTTTCGTCTTCACGAATCCCTTTTAATAATCGCCCAAAAGAAGAGTGAGCAATATAACTCGACACTAAATAAACTATTAAGGCAAAAGCTAAACTTAAAAGAAGGAAGGAAAAATTTGAATTAAAAACAAAACCAAAGATTTGAGGACGAGGAATCCCTGAAATACCAAGAGCACCATTTGTTAGTTTAATCCAGTTTAATAAAATACTATAAACTATGATATTGAAACCAAAAGAAACAAGAGCATAGTAATCATCACGAAAACGACTGAGAACTAAACCAAATAAAAAAGCTAATACTCCTGCAAGTATCATCCCTATAATCAATGCTGGGAAAAAACCAAATCCCAAATTTATCATAAGCAAAGTAGTCACGTAAGCTCCAATTCCATAAAAGGCAGCGTGTGTTAAAGAAAGTAATCCAGTGTAGCCAACAACCAAATTTAAAGAAACTGCAAGTGGCACATATATAGAGAAAAGTATAGCGAGATGTATTAAATATTCCATGTTATTTTTTAAATATACCAGATGGACGAATAATCAAAAACACAATCAAAAGACCAAAGGCAATCGCGTCTTTCCATTCACCAGAAATTTTCCAAATACCAAAATTTTCTACAAATCCTAAAAGAAAAGCTCCAAGCACTCCACCATACACATTACCAACACCACCAATAATAGAAGCAATAACGCCTTTCAGAAGTAAACTCATGCCCATGGTTGGCTCTAGTCCAATATCATAACCTTGAAATATTCCTGCCAACCCTGCAGTGGCGGAACCAATAAAAAAAACAATGCCTATTATATAATTTGTATTTATACCTACTGTTTTTGCAACTTCTTCATCATCATCAATAGCCTTAACTTCTTTACCAAAAAAAGTGAAGCGTAATAAAATAACTATACCAATCATAATAATGATTGTGGCAAGAAACATAAATATCTGTACTTCTGTAATTTTTCCACCAAAAAAATTAAAAGTTGTATTTACATTTTCTAATTTATTTAAAGTTTGGAATCTGTTTGTAAAAAGAATCGTCAATATTGCCTGTAGAGCAGTGAGAATACCCAAAGAAGACACGAGCATAATCATGTGAGAACTTTTTCTAGCTCGAAGTTTTCTATAAATAAAACGTTCGGAAAGATATCCTATTAATCCAGCAAATAAAATCCCTATAATTATAGAAGGGATAGCTGGCCAACCAAGTATTTTTGAAAAAAAATAGACTGTATATCCACCTATAATAATAATTGCCCCGTGAGCTAAATTGAAAAATTTTGTCGCTCCATAAATAAAATTAAATCCTAGAGCCACTAAAGCATAAAGCGAACCAGCAATAATACTATTTATGATAAATTGTGGAACCATCTCCATAAAAATATTCTGGCTTTTTATTCTTTATTTATAAAATTATTTATTTTTTCCTTATCTACTTCCCACAATGTTAAAGGTTTTGGAATTTCATCTGAAGTATCATAATGCTCTCTTCCATTTAATGCCACGTCAAAAGTAATAAGATTTGGATGATGGCCAACCATATAGAAAAATACAGGACCGTCTATGTCATCAAGAGATTCTTCAATATTTTTTAATGACTCTTTAAAGGTTGCCACTCGTTTTTTATATTGTGAATCTTCGCTTCTCAAATCTAAATTTACAGCTCTTCTTAATACTTCATCTTCATTTGCAAAAGTCTTATGACCACCGTGTTTTAAATATTCTTCTAAATCAAGATCTTCCGGATAATCCATTTTTTGAACTTCTCGCATCAATCTTTGATTCGTAGCCATTTCATTCTTCATATCTCCTGTTTTTGTTCTACTGCCTTCTTTAGTTGCCTCATCCGGATGTTCCCACATATAAGCAACAGCTATTTCTTTCTCATTTTTTTCTTTTATTATTTCCATCAATGTCGAAGATATCAAGTCTGCGGTTAATTTTGTTCTTGGATAATCTGTTGAAGAAAAAATTACAGTTGCTTTCGGTGGAAGTTTTTCGTACATATCTCTCGCCATTTTTTCAATAAGCGGTAAATTCTCATATCCCATTTGTGGGTCATTCTCAATGCCAAGTCTTTTTGTGGCTTCTTTCCATTTTTCTTGTTGCTCTAGTGTCAAACCAGATTTTTCTAATTTTTCTATGGGCTTTCCAGGCTCTAATTTACTACCATGTCTTATAAAACCAAAAGTTTCCATTTTAATTTATTTTATTATTTTAATAATTCCGTTTGTGGCATCGACTTCTACCAGCATACCATTTTTTAATAATTTAGTGGCTATTTTTGTGCCAACAACACAAGGCTTTTTAAGTTCTCTAGCCGTAATAGCAGCATGGCAAGTTATTCCTCCTTCGTCGGTAATATATGCGGCAGCTTTTTTCATCGCTGGAAGAAAAGAAGTCCTAGTCATTGGGCTAACTAGAATATCACCCTCATTAACATTTTCCAATTCGTTTTCATTGGTAATAATTATAACCTTGCCTGAAACTTTACCTTGAAAAGCGGGGCTTCCTTTAAATTCAGATATGTTTTCAATTTCTAAGGTTTTAAAATTTTCTTTAAACTCCTCTGTATATTTGATGGCTTCATCTCCTACTAATAAACGGACATTTCCATGTATTGATTCTATGACATATAATTTTTGTCTTAAAATTAGCTCATTTATATCAAACTTTAAGAAAATAATTTCGTTAGGTAATGCATATTTCAATAACTCTGCATCAATTCCAAATTTTTCAGAAATTTGTTGATACAATTTTGGAAGAAACTCTGAAATAGCAATATGCTGAGCGCTCTTTGTTCCTCTTAAATATGAAATAAACTCGATTAATTCTGGATCGGTAGCATAAAGCCCCATAAAAAAAGTAGTTATTTCATGAATCCAAAGTTGCCTAAAGATTTTCATAAACTCTTCTATGTGATCTATGGGATTTTTGTCAAAAAATGGAATTATTGAATCTTCATAATCTTTAAATGACTTCACTAGTTCTATATAATTCCCAGTTGTTGTTAATTTTCCAAATTGATCTAGTTCATCTTGATTTACATATCTTTCTATTATTCCATTTTTCCCCAATACAATGGTATCCAAATTAAAACCATCCTTTGTTATTGGAAATTTTGGATATACCTCAGTAGCAAGCCATATTTCCAAAAGTGCAAAAATACGAGTTACTACATGATTCCATTTTATATCTTGAACATTTTTATTCATTATATTTGTTTTTTGGTTGTGATAAATAAAGAGACATAAGGGCGTTAGTTTATTTAATTCCTTCTTTTATTATTTCCTCAATTAAACTCCTGGATATTTTATTTTTAAAAGAGTAACCCGACCCATCCTTTAGGTCTTTTTTAAATTTAACCTCTATAATTGGATCATCAGTATTATTTATTTTAATCTCTATATCAAACCCTTCAGCGTAATCAAAGCCCTGAGAACCTATACTGGTAATAAATTTATTTTTTTCTTCTATACCTTCTGTTTTTTCTATAACTTTTGCTAAAAAAGATTCACAAATACCTTGGTGTGTACTTAAATATCTTTCAAGTGTATCATTATATTTTTTATCCTTATTTTCTACTAATTTGTTCCAGCTAGGAGCAATTTTTAGATATTTTTCAATAATCTGTGCAACTCGTCCAGCTTTATATGAATAATTTGAGTGTGTAGTATCTCCCGTTTCTTTTGCAAATTTATCACTTTCTTCAATAAGGAACTTAGTTGATTCACCACGATAAAATGCTTCGTAGATAGCTTTACCGAGAGGGCTTTTGGGATCATCATGAATGTTAAGTCGAGCATCAATTCCAATTTTTGAACCGATTTTTAAATCTCTATCAATTTTGTTTTTTAAAACATCAAAAGTTTCATCTCCAGTAATTTCATCTTGCGAACCAGTCATAGATATAGCTGCCGCTTCCTGCGTACGAATACGTGGACTTCCAAATGCAATAGCTTGATTAATATTTGCATTTGGAAAAGATTTTTCTTTCATAAACTTTCTTCCTTCTGAAGAAAGTGCAACTTGATAATCTGCATCGGTTTCATCATGTCTCTCTTTCATTGCATGACGGAAAAAATGAAGTTCAATTTTTGAAGTAATTAATTTTTCTTTTTTTTCTTTTTTTGGTTCCTGATCAAACATAATATAAAAACTAATTTATTATTTTAATAATTCCTTTATTTGTGTCAAACTCGACGATATCTCCATTTTTAAGTATTTTTGTAGCATTGTTTGTTCCAACAATACATGGTATTTTTAACTCCCTAGCAGTTACAGCAGCATGACATAGCATACCTCCAACATCAGTAATAATCGCTGAAGCTTTTTGTATGTATGGCAAGAATTCAGGTCTAGTCATTCCAGTAACTAATATCTCTCCATTATTAAACTCTGAGACTTCATTAGGATTAAGGATTATTTTACATTTACCTGAAATCTTACCTGGATATGCAACAATTCCTATTAATTCTTTTGTTTCTTTCGTTCCACCTAAAATTATAGATTCATAATCATCTATTATTTTACCTGTTAAAATGGTCTCATGTGGTTTCTCTAACGAAGAATATATAAGACTAGAATCATACCTAGCAGAAAGAATTTCTTGATCTGGAAGTATCCTTTTTTCTAAATACATTTCAAATTCTTTAGATGTAAGACAAGTAAGAAATTTTGAGTCATATCCTTCTTTCTTTGCAATATTATCAGCAATTTTCCTAAAACATACTTCGCTATCACTATAGATATGTTCAGAATATTTTCTTACCTCCACAAAGTTATGGAGAAGAGGATTTAAAAATTCTATAGGTAAATAATCTACAGTTTTTTTCATAAAAACATGAAGTCCAAGATGTCGTTCAAATAATTTATTAAATTTTCTAAACAAATCTAATTCGGGAATATCTAAAGATAATTCTTTCAATAGTGGTGTTATGATATCTGTACTCTCTTTTAAATCAGTAAGCATTTTTAGTGCATATTCTGAGTTATCAATTGTTTTTTTCGCAAGAAAAGTTCCAAGTTCAAAAAGTTCTTTCTCTGGAACATAAAAAGTAACAACCCCTTTTTTGTGAACAAAAACAACTGATTCAAAACCTTTCCCCAGAATATCTTTAATGCTATTTGTGTATTGATACCCCCAAAAGGAACAAGAAAGAAAAGTATATGAACCTGCCCATCTACTTACCCAACTTTTTTCTTTTATTGTTTTTTCAATATTTATATCCGTTATATCTTGTGTGTACTCCTTTTTATTACCTAACGTCGTAATTGGCCTACTTTGAACAATGTAAAATTTATCTTTTTCAAAAGCCCACTCAATATCACAAGGGAAACCATAATGTTTTTCAATTTCAATTATTATTTGTGATAAGTCGAGAATTTCTTTTTCAGAAAGAATCTGTAAAGATCCCTTTGAAGGTTCTAACTCTTTCCATTCATTGCCTCCACTTTCTTTTCGGTAAAGGGCTCTGTTTTGTTTATTAACTACAACATTAATAATTTTAAATGGTTCTTTTTCTACAACATAAGAATCAGGTGTTATCGAACCAGAAACGATAGCTTCTCCCAAGCCAAAGCCGGCCTCAATTATTAGCTGATTGTAATTTTCACTCACAGGATGCACCGAAAAAGCAATTCCTGATTTCTCAGATTGAATCATTTTTTGAACGACAACAGCAACAGAAATTTCAGTTTTTTTTAACCCATTTTCAAAGCGATAAAAAATTGCTCTGGGGGTAAACAAAGATGCCCAACATTTTTTAGTATTCTCACAAAGTGTTTCTTCTGTGGTATTTAAAAAACTTTCAAGTTGCCCTGCCCATGCAAGTTCTGATCCATCCTCCGCAGTTGCTGAGGAACGAACTGCTACAAATTTTGCTTGTAGTTTATTAAAATTCCCAAAAATCTCTTTTTTTATATCTTCAGGGATTTCTTGTTGTAAAATAAGCCCTTCTATTTTTTCTGAAGCTGTTTCAATAGTATTTGATAATTCAGGCTTAATACTTTCAAAAATCGAATTAATTTCTTTTGTTAAATTAGTAACTTCAATAAAATGATCAAAGGTTGAAGAAAGAATAACAAAACCAGGTGGAACTGGAATACCAGCCTTAGTCATTTCGCCTAGAGATGCCCCCTTACCGCCTGCAATATTTACATCATTTTTATCAATTTCTGTAAGAGATTTTATATATTTCATAATGTAATTTTACCACAAGATTATATCTTTTCATATTTCTCTAAGATACCCCGCCCGCAGTCCCATCGCCATTCCGAAAAAAGAAAAACCCGCGCGAAATCTAATATGCATGGGATTGATGGGACGAGGACGGCACTCCGACTTTGTCGGAGTGGGACGGAATCCTTAAAATTAGCACATTGGTCGAGCGTAGAAATTAGTTTAAAGTTTCCTCGCGCGTGGAGCGTAAACATTGGCTCGCTTGGAAACTTTTACAAATTTTTGCTAAAATGGGTTCGAGCTTTGTTTAAAAGATACTCCGCAATCAAACCTAAATCCTTTTGGGCAAAATTTTCGCGGGCAGAGCAAAGC
>JBAXFW010000028.1:0-10110 GCA_037139635.1 bacterium
ATATTAACCATTAATTCTTTTAATATTTCTAAGTATAAAAAAACTATTTGATATAGAGATATCTTTAAATAGACACACTCGTATTATTCCTGATACAGTCTGTATATAGAGAAAGTAGCCCCTAACAGCAAATTTTACTAGAGGGAGTAATACTATTACCTTTTCCAATTTAGCATTTTTAAAATGAACACGACGACCTTGTATATATGCATATGCATATAAATTAGGTTCAATATAAGGATATAATAAAATCTTGTTTACTATATCTTCAGCTTTTTCTTGTTCCAATTTTATCTGTCTATAAGCCATATATTTGTCAGTTTTACTTGATTCACCTGACTGTGGTACTGGAAGTTTTATTTTTTGTATATATTCAACCAAATCATTCCATAAATATTTTTTTAGAACATCGTCTACTTTATGTTCTATGTCTATAGCATTGTCATTTTTTGAAATAAAAAACTCTCTTTGAGATAGTAATGGACCATCGTCGACACCCGGTAAAAGTTTTATAAGCGAAACTGCAGAAGAAGAATCTTTATTTTTAAGTGCCCAAAGCGTCGGCAGTGCGCCAGCATATTGTGGCAACCTAGACGGGTGTACATTAATAGCTCCAAATTGTGGCATATCAATTATTTTTTGAGGCAATATAGTCCAACTATTTACAACTATAATATCTATCTCATAGGCATGAATCACCTTTTCAAGAATATTCATGTCTGTTGCATCTATAATCAGAATATTATTTTTAATAATATATCCAAGGTATGCGCTATAGCGAATTTGTAAATTAGAAGACAAGATTTTTACACACTTCCATAGAAAAAAAATAGTGCAAACTATTATTTTGGGCCATCTTTTAGCAGCAAGAATATACGCGAGAGCAAATAGCGCATCTGCTGGATTAAATGTTGGAATAGCTAGAAAATCAAGATAAGATACCACGGCCACATTTAGTGGTGCTTTATCAACATAAAAAAGCGTATCTGGTAGAAGCCCAACATAAGCAACTTTGATATTCTCATTTTTATGCATTTTGATTGTATAAATGTTATTCATTATTTGCTGTGGTATTTGCGCAGGTGTCTTCAGTTGGATTACAAAATTTAATAGAACAACTAGCCTCACCTTCCATGCATTTTTCAGCAAGCGCACAAGTTGAGATGTCAGAGCCGCAAATACGTGCTAAGTTTGACTCAGTTCGTTGCATGGAAGAATAATAAGTAGTTTCACAATTATTACCCAATTCGTCACACGTTATTTCGCTAAAACACATTTTTAAAGAAGGATCACAAGGGATGTTGTATCTAACAATATAATCTCCTTTTTCAAAAACACGTATATGTGTAGCAATAACGGAATATAGTAGTCCACTGATAAGCAATAACCAAAGCATTATTTTTAATATTTTTTCCATCTTTATATTATATGTTTTTTAATAGTCTATGTAAAACTTAAGATACATTTTATTCTTTTGATATATTTATTTCATGAAAAGCATATATGTTCCGATGCCAGTTATACAAATAGCAATAATTTTTTGCCAAACATGTTTAGCTTGTATCTTTTCGACTGATATTTTAGGAAAGAAGATAGTTAAAAATATGCCTATAGCTAACACAAAAATTGGTTGAAATGATTCTGTTATAAGAACAAGCCCTAACGGAGCAAGCATGTAAGCAAAAGCAACAGCAATATTTCCAGAAATGAATAAAAATTCATTTAAAATATTTAGAGTTAAAATTTTTTTTGAATTACTTCGCAATGCATGTAAAAAATTATTGCGAAGAGGACGCATGAATGTGAAAACCCCAATACCTATTAACATAAGCATTAGGTGTTCCCAAAAAAGTGATCTCCAAAGATTTTCTTGAAGAGCGACTGATTTAAATATGACAGATCCTAATGCCCAAAAAAAGGCAGCGGAAACCATAAAAATTATTGTTTTACGACGAAGCTTAAATTTATTTTCTGAATCAATTTCAAAAGAAATAATGGTTGTTCCTAATATAATAATTATTATAGCAATAAACTGAAATTCCGTTAGAACCTCCCCAAGGACAAAATAGCTCAATATGCATCCGAAAACGGGAATAAGCTGATAAAATACAACAGCAACAGATGCTTCTTCCTCTTGTATGGCTAAAAGATAACACAGTAATACCATTGTATTTAAAATACCTACGACAGATAAAGCAATTATTCCCAAAAAATCAACATCAAAAACTGTCTTATCTGCAAAAAAGAAAAAAGGCAAAGCCACCACTGAAAGTAATGACGAAAAAAGAAGAATCGTTCCAACGCCTCCTTCTTTAAAATATTTACTTAAGAGAAACTTATCTATATAATTCGTCGTCGCGTAAAAAAATGGACCAATAAGTGCAATAAAAAACCAACTCATATCGTCTAAGTATAATACTTAATTTATGTAAGTCAATTAAGTAATTTAAAAATATTTTTATTTAGTAGTAGCAGTTACAATAAATTGCTTCAAAAAAAAACTGGGCTTATATTTCAATTTCGAGGCTCTTAACCCTTTTATCCCTAAATCTTGTTCCCAATTATAATACTTAACACCTTCTTTTTTTAATATCTTTGCTTCTTCCCAATTTAATACATCGTAAACTGCTGAGCTATGCTCTACATCAGCTTTAGCAAAATGTGACGTTGCGTAGCCTTCCGACTCGATTTCAACTACTGTAAATCCTATCAAAACATCTTTTTCATAAAGTGAAATTATCTTTATGTTCTTATCATTAATTTGAAGTAATCTCTTAAAAGCTTTGTATTCATTCATTTCAAAATGATTTATAATTTTTTTATTATTTGCCCACTTTTTAAACATCTCAATATATTCTTCTTTTTGTATTTCATTAAGATTAAATTGTTTAACGACATAACTAGGATACTTTTTGATAAATCTTCTAATGCCTTTACCAGAAGTATTTTGTGACCAGGTATTCATATTCGCTAAATGTGAAATTAAATAAACGTAATCATGAGAATTATTATCTGGAGTTACAGTAAAACCTATTTTACCTAGAATATTTGCATTTTCTTCTGTAATTAATTTTAAGGATGAAGTTTTATACTTGTTTTCGGAAAACTTTATTAAATCTAAAGTTGTTTCAGAAATTTTATTTTTACCTATAAACGAAATGAAGGGCTTACCTGAAAGGTAATCATTAAAAACAACAACTAGATTTTTGTTTAACTGAGATATCATCATATTGTCAGCTATATCCCATATCCACATACTAATAAAATTAAAATCAGAATACGGAGGAAATTCTGAGGTGAATTTTTCTACTTCTTTTTTATCAGATAGTTCAAGTTTCTTGAAATTTGGGAATACGGGTATCATAAAATCTTATAATATATAAGGAAACATAGATTGTGCTAAAAATTCTTTAAAATATTTATATTACTATTTTTTACAAAAAAAATTACACCTCACGGGGCAACTGAAAACATCCCACTTCTATCTTTTGATTATAACACAATAAGGTTAAATTTGAAAGAGCCTCTTAGCATTTTGGAAAATAGCTAAAGCGACTTCTTCTTCGCTCAAGTTTTTAATTTCAGCTATTTTCTTTACTATTTCTCTCACATACAATGGCTCATTTCGAGTACCCCTGTGAGGCACCGGAGCCACATATGGGCTATCTGTGTCGGCGAGTATATACTCGAGTGGAGTTTCTTTTATCACCCCAACGTAATCACAAATTTCAGGTTTTGGTTTATAAGTAATAGGCCCAGCGAAAGAAATATAAATCCCAATTTCTATAAATCTTTTCACGTCTTCGACATTCCCTGCAAAGAAATGCGAAACACCCTTAAGGCCTGAAAATGTCGAATATTTTTTTATTAATTCATAAACATCAAAATATGCATTCCTCTCAATTACTTGTGGTGAGCCAGCCGAACCATTGCGAACATGAAGCATGAGGGGAAGATTAAGTTCATTGGCAAGTTCAATCTGGGCAATAAATGCAACTTTTTGTTTCTCTATACTCTCCTCATCCATATGATAATAATCAAGACCACACTCCCCTACGCCGACGACTTTTCCAAGTTTTGCTAACTCTTTATATTTTTCTTTATTAAAAATTTCTCCGCGAGATGTGAACTCCTGCCCCTCTTCGCCAAGTTCGTCTTGATCATGATATGAAGCTCCTGTATGAATCGGATGAAGGCCGATGCAAGCATAAACTCCTTTGTATTCATTTGTCATTTCAACTGCTTTTTTTGAAGTATCATATTGAGTGCCAATGTTTATAACCCAAGTGTCATTATCCAAAGCCCGACGAACAACAACATCTCGATCTTCATCGAATGCTTTAAAATTCGTATGTGCATGTATATCTATGTATTTTGCCATAAAGTAAATATATCATTTCTTTTAATAAATTAGAAATAAAAAACCCATCTTTCGACAGGTTCCATTTATTATCAAAAAAAAATGATTATTTTTTTTCAGATATTTTTGGCTTACTAAGCCAAAAAATAAGAAGAATGAGCAATGTAATAAATCCATTTGTAAATATTATCATTCGAATTATTTTCTGAATAATTATATCTGAATCTGAAAGACCAGTATAATTTGCAGTAGTAAAAAAAATAAAAAGGCAAAAAGATGCAACTACGATACAGCAAATAATCACAGTGTCGTAAAGTCTTCTTTGGAGCTTAATTGCTTCTTTTAAAGTTAAATTTTCCATTTTTTGTTGCCTATTTTATTAGGCGTATTTATTGGTTAGTATTCATTTTGTTGACTGTTTTAGAAGTCCGAAAAGGCCCCAAAAACAGCCAACAAATTAGCCCTAAAAAAACCTTTTTCAAGGTACTTAAATTTCTTGCTTTTATATTACAACTAGAATATTTTTTGTCAATATGTATAAAATAAAAAACCCGCATTCCTGCGAGTTTTAAATAAAAATTAATTATTCAGATGGGACATGTCACCATCAATAAACGAAAGCATTTCCTTTCGAACGAGCACAAGATCTTGCTCGCTCCACCTTACACTTCGCAGATACTGAACCATTTTTTCCAGGTCAATATCTTTTGGATTTTCAACGCAGCTGTCACAGAGCATGACCCCGGTATTTGAAATGGGGTTGCCCTTGTACCACACCGCGTGATGCATTTCCCGCGAATTGCGCATTTTTCCACATGCAGGACAATGCCTCTCCTCGACCCTTCTTTCGTTTTCATCTACAGAAGAGGAGCGCTTAAAAATTTTTCTTTTCATAAAAATGATTTTAAATTAAAAAATTTGAAAATTTACAAATTAAGATTCTTTTTTAAAAAAATCAAAAGCAAAGAACCATAATACCTTTAAGGTATATCACATCTTTACTAAAAGTCAATTTATTATTTTACTTAGAACTATCCTCAAGCTCAATGCCATAAATGTTTTTCAACAATCTTTTGACATGATTTTTAGCATTTTCATCCTTATGCCTCTCTTCAGCTTTTTTAATTTTTACGAGCAAGTCTTCTATTTCTACTAATTTATCTAATTTATTCTTATCATCCATAACTTCATTTACAAAAGCCTCCACGTCAACTTTATCCATCTTGCCCTTTAAAAAAGAAGTCAGCCTAACTGTAAGTTCATCACCCATAAATTCTTTTTCAATTTCACCAGTATTAAATGATTCCATATTTTATATATTACTTATGATTTAATATTTCTTTTAATAAATTTAATATCTTTCCAAAATAAAATTATTCTTTCCTCAAAAACAAAGGGTTTTCTGGTTTTTTATTATCACGAATTAATTGTTTTAATTTTATATTGGTCTCTGGCATTAAAGGATTCAACATTCGTGCGATGGTATAAAGCTTCAAAACTAAATCTTTTATCATTTCCTTTCCTTTTTCTTCATCAACTTTTACAACCTTGAAAGGCTGAGTTTCTTGAATTATTTTATCTAATTCGCTAATTTTTTCCCAAACATAATCTGTCGCTTTTTTCAAATCAAAACTTTCCAATAGATCAAAAAATTCTTTTGGAATTGAATCTTCAGGGATTTCTGGACACTTATCTAAATATTTTTCAGATAAAGTTAAAATTCGAGATGACAAATTCCCTAAACCATTTGCAAGTCCTGAATTGTAAGCATCTTTAAATCTCTCTATTGTAAAAGGACTATCTTCAAAAGAAGAAATTTCTCGAAGTAAAAAATAGCGTAGTGCGTCCGTGCCGTACTCATTTACTACATCACGAGGATCAACTCCATTTCCTAAAGACTTCGACATCCTAACCCCTCCCTCGCCTGTTATAAAGCCATTCACAATGATTTGATGAGAATTTGGGACGTCAGCTGCCATAAGCATCGCTTGCCACATAGCACTCTGAAAACGAGTATTATCTTTTCCACAATACTGAGTCGGATTTCCGTTGACCCAATATTTAGTAAATAAATCATTAGACTGAGGCTTTGCCTCGCCGTAGCCTTGTGCGGAGGCAGGCCAGCCGAGAGTCGAAATGTAATTCACCAATGCATCAAACCAAACATACATGACTTGGTTTTCATCTCCCGGCACAGGGATACCCCAAGGCATTTTTTCTTTCAAACGTGAGATGGAAAAATCTTGTAAGCCACTTTTAACAAAATTTTTAATTTCATTCAAACGAAATTCTGGAATAACAAAATTTGGATGCTCATCATAAAATTTTAATAACCTATCCCCGAATTCTGAATATTTAAAGAAATAATTTTCTTCATTTATTATTTTTAATTCTAAACCTGGGTGATCAGGGCAATGACCATCTACAAGCTCGCTGTCGGTTTTTTCACTCTCACAACCAACACAATATTTCGCTTCATAAGTTTTTTTATAAATATAACCATTATCATTCACCCTCTTCCAAAATTCTTGAGCAGCGACTTCATGATTTTTGTCAGTTGTTCGAATAAAGTGGATATCCTCACAAACACCAAACATTTTTAATTGTTCTTTAAAAATTACAAATCCAGCATCAACAAATTCTTGGGCACTTTTACCTTGCTCTTTTGCTTTTTCAAATATTTTCAAACCATGTTCATCTGTCCCTGTATTAAAATAAACATCAAAACCTTGAAGTTTTTTGTAGCGAGCAATAGTATCGGCACGCACAAATTCAAGTGCATGCCCCATATGAAGGGGTGCATTTACGTAAGGTAGAGTTGTCGTTAAATAAAAACTTTTAGCCATTTTTTTCTTTAAGCATATTTTTATGTTTTTCGATATCATTCACAATTTCCATAAATAACATTGCTCCAGGAATTGCCAATATTAATCCCCAAAAACCACCCAACTCGAAACCAACCAAAACTGATAAAATAATAATCAGAGGAGAAAGACCTGTAACTTTTTTTATAATTAAAGGAGAAAATAGATAAACTTCAAATTGATGAATTATAAGATAAGCACCGAGCACCATAATAGCACTAGACATTCCACCAGAAAGATATGAAAAAGAAACGGCTGGAACAAGTGCCAATAAAATTCCATAAGGAATCAACTCCATAATCCCAGCGATAAGAGCTAAAAGAAATGCATACTCTATTCCCATAATAGCGAGCACTAAGTAAGTCAGAATTGCAATTAAGACACCCAAAAGCATTTGTCCTTGCATCCAAAGTGCAATTTTTCTACGAGTTCTTTCCCATAGGTCGATAACGTAATCTTCATGTTTGATCGGCAAAATAATTTTTAAGAATTTTTCTATCCCCTTCTCTTGGATTGAAAGATAAAAAGAAATTATCACAATTAAAACAACATTGAAAATACTACCGAAAGCTACAGAAAGGGTTGTAAAAAATCCACTTGATAAATTATCAATAAATGCTTTTGAAGTTGCAAGTAAAGTAGAAATAGACATACCATGAGATAAATTATTTACTACATCTTTTGCTCCAGAAAATGCTTCATTGTTAAAATAATTTAAGAAATCAACCCCTGGAGCATATTTAGAAATAAAGTTAGCAAAACTATAAACTTCAGTGATCAACAATGGGGCAAAGAGATAAAACAATACAGCCAAAAAAGAAATTGAGGTAACATAAATAATAACAACTCCAAAAACTCGATTAATCCTTAATTTCTTAAAATGTGGGATAGTTGATTCAATAAATGAAGCAATGACAATAGCAGTCAAAATAACTAAAATTAAATCCTTTAATATCCACAAAAGATAAAAGGCAAATAAAATTAAAACTGTTCGAACGATTGTTCCACTCGAAAGAGAAATAAAATTTTTGTCACTTTTTATAAACATACTTGTATAATAACACAAAAATTAGAATGTTAAAACTTCAGAATCTTTGAGAATTTTTCTTTTTCTTTAAAGGGGCCTATTAGAGCTAAGTTTAATTTATTGTCTTTAAATATTTCATTAGCTAAATTTTTTATTTCTTTAGCAGTTACTTTTCTCAATTCTTGTGCTTTTAATTCAGCACTTTTAATTTCTTTTTTCAAAAGCTCTTGTCCTCCATAAAAGTTTGCAATATCATCGCTAGACTCAAGCGAAAGTTTCATATTCCCTATTAAGCACTCTTTCACTTTATTTAATTCTTCATCACTCACAAATTCTTCTTTTAATTTTTTACATTCTTCAAGTACTGCTTCGATTACTTCATTAATTCTCTTATTATCAACTCCAGCTGAAATTTGGAAAAAACCATGGTCAGTAAAGACGTCATTGTAAGCCCGTACATAATACCCGACTCCCATTTCTTCACGTAGTTTTTGAAAAAGTCTCGAACTCATCCCCCCACCCAATACTCCACCCAACATAGACAAGACTGCATTTTTTTTACTGAATAAATCATAAGTTCTAACACTCATTACAAAATGAGTTTGATCAGTTTTTTTATACTTCACCAACACTTCTGGTTTATCCTGTTTTTCTATTACTTTTAATTTTTTAGATTTTTTATCGTTTACGACTTTACCGAAAACTTTTTCAACTTCTTTTAAAACTTCTTTTTCTGTCACCTTACCAGCTACGACCAAGGTAGTTGCTTCTGGCACATAGTGCGCTTTTTTATAATTAATAAAATCATCTCGTTTCATTCCTAAAATATTCTTTTTCTCCCCTGCAATGTTCCAACCAGCTGGTTGATCTTTATATAGAAGCTCCATCATCAAGTCTTGCACATGACGATTAGGTAAATCTTCATACATATTTATCTCTTCGATAATTACACCTTTTTCTTTTTGCATCTCAATTTCCGGGAAAGTAGAATTCAAGTATATATCAGAAACTACATCAAATATTTTCTTGAAATGTTTGGCATCTGATTTTGCATAATACCCTGTATATTCTTGAGCAGTAAAGGCATTGTATTGTGAACCTATAGAATCTAACTCTTTTGATATGTCTATCGCTTTAGGTCTTTTTATTGTACCCTTAAAACACATATGCTCTAAAAAATGAGATATGCCATTTATCTCTTTTGTCTCATATTTTGAGCCCGCTTCGACGAGTACCAATACCGTCACAGTAGGATTGTCCTTCATTGGTATCGTCACTACTCGCAACCCATTCTTCAAAATTTTCTTTTTGGCTTTTATCATAAGGATATATTACCATATTTACCCACATAAAAAAACTTCCCCTATTTTCGAAATAAGAGAAGTTTTTTACTATTCTTTTATATCATTCTTCGCATTGCCTTCATTATTTTTTTGTATTTTTGAATTTGGATAGCTAAATTTCTTTGTAAATTGAGGATTATTAGAATATGGAAGTTTGTCTCCGTTTAAATTTACAAAATAATCAGGTTTTCCTTTTGTATCATAATGAACTTTTATAGTAGCATACCCATCTAATCCTGTAGTAAAACCATTAAGAGTTCTCGATGGGGTTTCTTTCTTTTTTAATTGAGTTTTTTCAGGCGTAGCAGTTTCATTTTTTTTATCAAAAATACGATATTCAATTATTTTTTTAGGTTTAATTTTTAATAAATCATAAGTATAAACCATATCTGTATTTCCATACACAAAACCATGATTTCCTTTATGCATACGTCTGTAATTTATAACTAGATCTGGTTCAATATTTTTATTTATATACTGAATTGGAGCATCCATGTCAATGGAGCCTCCATCATG
>JBAXFW010000029.1:0-9963 GCA_037139635.1 bacterium
AAAAACTGGACTTGATAAAGAAATTCAAGATATCCTTGGTGATTTAAATACTAAAAATCTTAAGAATTTACAAATTCGTGGTAAAAAAGTTCGAGAAACTATTTTAAAAAAAGAATTTCCAAAATTATTGCATGATACGATCGTTGAATCGTATGCCAAAATGGAAAAGAAATACAATAGAAAAAATATTGATGTAGCGGTACGATCTTCTGCTACAGCTGAAGATTTACCTGGTGCTTCTTTCGCAGGACAACAAGAAACATATCTCGACGTACGTGGAACAAAAGAATTGTTACTTTCAGCACGAAAATGTATTGCATCATTATTTACTGACCGAGCTATTTCTTACAGAGTTGATAAAGGATTTTCTCATTTTGATGCAGCTCTTTCAGTTGGCGTACAATTAATGGTTCGTTCAGATTTATCTTCTTCTGGAGTAGCTTTCACAATTGATACGGAAACTGGTTTTGATAAAGTAATTGAAATTAATGGTATCTATGGCCTTGGGGAATTTATTGTACAAGGAATTGTTATTCCCGATGAATTTGTGATTTACAAAACTGCCCTTGAAAGTGGACATAAAGCTATGCTTTCAAAAAAGCTTGGTAATAAAAATGTTAAATTAGTTTATGCTAAAGGAGAGGGTACAAAAAAAGTATCAGTGCCTACAAAAGATATTCAAAAATATTGTTTAACTGAAGTAGAAGTCATCAAACTTGCAGGTTGGTGTTTACAAATCGAAAAATATTTTTCAAAAAAGCGAGGAGTTTATAGTCCTATGGATATTGAATGGGCTAAAGATGGCAATACTGGTCAATTATTTATTGTACAAGCTCGTCCCGAGACTGTTCAATCTGGGAAAGACAAGAACATTATTATGGAATATAAGCTTGGAAAAAAGACTGAGATTATAACCACGGGTATTGCTGTCGGTGGAAAGATTGGAGCAGGAAAAGTTCGAGTATTAAAAACAGCAAAAGAGATTTCTAAATTTGAAAAAGGAGAAGTGTTAGTAACAGAAATTACTGATCCAGACTGGGAGCCAATTATGAAAATTGCTTCTGCAATTATTACAGATAAAGGAGGGCGAACATCTCATGCAGCAATTGTGTCTCGTGAGTTAGGAATTCCTTGTATCGTTGGTACAGGCAATGCAACCAAAATATTAAAAAATGGCATACCTGTGACAGTTGATTGTTCTGGTGGAGAAGTTGGAAATGCTTATAAGGGAATTTTGCCATTTGAAGTTATAGAACATGTGCTTGATAAAATGCCAGAACCTAATGTTAAAATAATGGTGAATATCGGTTCACCCGATGAGGCATTCAAAAATCATTTTCTTCCTGTGAAGGGTGTTGGGCTAGGTAGACTTGAATTTATTATTGCTTCTCATATTGGAGTTCATCCAAATATTTTACTTGATTATAAAAAATTAAGTAAAGGTAAAAAGACCCCAGAGTTAAATAAATTACTGAAAAAAGTAGAAGAAATTACCCATGGTTATGAAAATAAGCCAGACTTTTATGTAGATAAATTAGCTTTAGGTATTGCTAAAATTGGAGCTGCCTTTTTCCCAAATGATGTCATTATTCGTTTTTCAGATTTTAAGACAAATGAATACCGTACACTCACTGGTGGAGAAGCCTATGAACCGCATGAAGAAAATCCTATGATTGGATGGCGTGGAGCGTCCCGTTATTATGATCCTAAATTCAAAGATGCCTTTGGTCTTGAAGTGAAAGCAATGAAGAGGGTCCGAGAAGATATGGGACTTACAAATGTAATTCCAATGATTCCATTTTGTCGTACTCCAGAAGAAGGACAAAAAGTTATTGATACAATGAAAGAGTTTGGACTTGATCGAACAGCTGACAAAACTTTAAAGGTATATGTCATGTGTGAAATTCCTTCAAACATTTTACTTGCTGATGAGTATTTAGAAATTTTTGATGGTATGTCTATCGGTTCAAACGATCTGACTCAGTTAACACTTGGTCTTGATCGCGACTCTGGTATTGTGACTCATATTGCGAATGAAAAAAATCCTTCTGTTAAAAAATTAATTGCCGAAATTATTCATAAATGTAAAGCAAAAGGGAAGTACATTGGTATTTGTGGACAAGCTCCATCAGATTATCCAGATTTTGCAAAGTTTTTGATTGATGAGGGAATTGAAAGTATGTCATTAAACCCAGATACTGTAATAAAGAATATTATGGCTCTTGGAAAAATGGATAAAAAGGATTAAAATAATGCTTTAGCATTGCGGGATTAGTTTAGTGGTAGAATGAGTCCTTCCCAAGGATTAGACGCGAGTTCGATTCTCGCATCCCGCACCAAATGCTAAAGCCAAAAATTATTAACTTACCCCAATTTGGGACATATTAAAAAACATGAAAAAAGTAGAAATATATTCAACCCCAACGTGTCACTATTGTCACATGGCTAAAGATTTTTTTAAGGCAAACAATGTAACTTATACGGAATACGATGTAGCTTCTGACTTAGTAAAAAGAAAAGAAATGCTTGATTTAACTTCTCAAATGGGAGTACCAGTTATCGTGATTGATGGTGATTGGGCTGTAGGTTTCAACAAGCCTGCTGTAGCCAAGATGCTTGGATTGATTTAGGAAAAAATGAATCCCGTTAGAAGCCGCGGTCGCGAGCTGTAACAGGAAGAAAAGTAATATTATTATTGACCGCGACCTGCTTCTAAACGGGATGAAAAATGTTTTTAAAAATATTATTGCTCTGACCATACTCGGTATCGCTATTTATATTTTTAGAGGAACAATACAAAAAAGTTATTTTATTGTACAAGATAAATATTTTCCTTGTACTAGAACTATTTCTTATTCTATCGGGACAGTAGATGAAGGTTTTGGGTTGTCCAAAAAAGAATTTTTAGCTGCAATCAGTGATAGTGAAAATATGTGGGAAGCATCGATAAATAAAGATTTATTTGTGTACAAGCCTCAAGGGGGAGAATTGGTAATTAATTTAGTTTATGATAAAAGACAAAAAAATACTCAAATATTAAAAAATATTAATGATTCAATAAATGATAACCAAGGTTCTTATAATAGTTTAAAAAGCCAAGTTGATAATCTTAAAAATGAGTTTGAACAAAAAAAATTAATTTTTGATTCCAAAATTATTTCTCTTAAGGATCGCAAGGGAAGGTATAGTCAAGAAAGTATTACAGAAATAAATAATTTACAAATTGAATTAAATAATTATGTTAATAGAATAAATCCTTTGGTGGACCAGTTAAATAAATCAGCTAGTTCTGTTAATGGGCAAGTAAATGAATATAATAATGTAGGAGATGAGCTTGGTGATGAATTCGAGGAAGGACTTTATCACTCTGATAAAACTGGTAAATATATTGATATTTATCAGTTTGAAAATAAGAATAAACTAGAAAGAGTTTTGATGCATGAGTTGGGACACGCTCTCTCACTAGAGCATATAGATAATCCGGATGCCATTATGTATCAATTTAATACTGCTTCTAATCTTGAACCAAATGGAGATGATATTGAGGCACTTAAACTGCATTGTGCAGTAAGGTAAAAAGATTTTTTATTTAGAGTGCCCTCACTCCGAATCGAACGGGGATCTATTCCTTAGGACGGAACTGTTCTATCCATTGAACTATGAGGGCAATAACTATAAGATACCACACAAAACCAATATTGGAAAATTGGATTTTAGAATTAATTATGCTAAAATCCTTTTATGGATCCTGAATCCAAAAAATTACTTGAAAAGACATATGAGCTTGTTAAGGAGAATAGTGAAATCCTTCATAAGGTTCGAAGTGTTCAAAAATGGCAAGCATTTTGGAGTACATTGAGAATTATTATATTAATTGGCGTTACTTTAGGAGCCGCATATTATTTACAGCCTTTCTTAGAGAAAGCAATTAATTTATTTAATCAAATTTCCAGTTCTCAGCAAGTAATCGATACTTCTTCTTTGCAAAATATTTTAAAAAATATGCCGAGGTAGCTCAGTTGGTAGAGCGCTCCCCTGAAGAGGGAGATGTCACCAGTTCAACTCTGGTCCTCGGCACAATAAAATAAAAAACCGCCATTGGCGGTTTTTTATTTTTTAAACTGACTTTACTTTTACGTTTGTTTTTTTATCTTTATCAATCTTAGGAAGTTTTACAGTAAGTAGTCCATGCTTTTCAGTTGCCTCGGCTTCCTCTGGATCAACTTCTGCAGGAAGAAGAATCGTTCTTGAAAAAGATCCCCAATACAATTCTTTCGTAAAGAAATTTTCTTCACTAATAGTTCTAGATTCTTCACGTTTGCCTCGAATAGTAATCATGTCTCGAGCGATAGTTAATTCTAAGTCTTCAGGTTTTACTCCAGCAACCATTGTTTGTACAATTATATCACCTGGAGTTTGATATACATCAACAGTGAGTTCTGCTTCTTCGTTTTCTTCTTCAATCCAGTTATTTTCACTTTTGTCACTTTTGACAATTATTTTTTTTTCTTCTTCGATATCTTCATCGGCCTTCATACTCCCTGTTAGTCTTTCAAAAAAACTTCTTTTTTTATTATGCATAGTTATATTTTAACAAATAATATTAATTTTCACCACTCATTCTTCTTAATTTTTCAAAAAGTAGTAAATTGATAATTGTCGCGACCCAAAGGAAAGCGAATACTCTCAAGAAATCACTTCCATTATTATCCATTATAAAAAAATTAAAGCCACTATGCAAGGCGATTGCTAATATCATTCCTAAAAATATGTAAGCTTTTTTTGCAAATCTTCCCATGTAGAAGGAAAGTCCAGCTGAAATACCTACTAGTCCGCTCGATACGGTGTGCAGTAAAGTGGATCCTAGAAATCTCAATTGGCCAGTCATTAATCCGACGGTTGCTTGGTTAAGAGAAAGTGGTTTTATTACAAAAAGAATGTTTTCAAAAGCAGCAAATCCAAGAGCAACTGTAATTAAAAATATGGGCCAATCTATTGGTTCGTCTAGATATTTTGTTCTAGATAGTAATATAATTACTGCAAAATATTTTAAGAATTCTTCAACACTTGCCCAAAGTACTATTTGAATTTGGTTATCACTTACTATGCCTTGAATAAATTTTTGAATGGGTATTGCAAGGACTACTAAGGTCATTCCGATTATAAAACAAAAAGTCAAAAGACCTGATGGTTCTGGTTTTTCTTTATCTTCTTTAAGCCAAAACCAGAGCCAAAAAAGAGAGGGCAGTATTCCTACCAAGAGAGTCAAACCTAACATTTTTGGATCTTTAATTAAATTATCCATTTATGGGTTTACCCCGAGCGAACTTTGTGAGTCGAGGGGTACTTCGACATTATTCAGTACGGGCCATTTTTCTACCATTAATATTTTTTTATTTCCATTTGTTTGTATTGTTTGCCAAATTTCCTCAGTGACAAATGGCATGAATGGATGAATGATTTTTAATAAGGTAGTTAATTGTGTGTAAATAAGAGCTTTGGCTGATAGTACATTATTATTTTCTAATATTTTTTTCTTAGATCTTTCAATTAAGATATCAGCGAAAGTATGCCAGAAATAATGATACACTTTTTCAGATACAAGAGAAAAACGGAATTCATCCATCTCTTTTGTTATTTCTTTAATTAAATCTTTTAGTTCTTTGTCTGATAGGGAATCTTCCTCGTCAAATTCTGGAAGATTTTCTATATCTAAATCTTTTATATTTTCCATTACAAACCTCGAAGCATTCCAAATTTTATTTGCAAATTTGGCATAGCCTCTTATGTCATCCTCATTAAGTTTTAAATCTTTTCCAGGAGTATTGCCTATCACCATTGCCATACGAAGTGCATCACTATTGTATTTTGAAATTAAACTAAGTGGATCGGTCGCTTTGTCTCCTAGGGACTTTGACATTTTTTTACCATCAGCCGTTCGGACCATGCCATGGAAATAAACATTTTTAAAAGGAATTTCACCAAGCAAGTATTGAGACATAAGAACCATACGAGCAATCCAGAAGAAAATTAAATCGTGCCCAGTTTCAAGTACGGTTGTAGGATGATATGTTGCTAAGTCTTTAGTTTTCTCGGGCCATCCCAAAGTAGAAAAGGTCCATAGTCCTGAAGAGAACCAAGTATCGAGAGTATCTGGATCTTGTTCCCAATTCTCAATGTCCTCTGGTGGATTTATATCACAATAAATTTTTTCTGTATTTTTATTCGTAATTTGTAATTCGTCATTCGTAATTGATTTACGATACCAGACGGGGATACGATGCCCATACCAAATCTGGCGAGAAATACACCAGTCTCGTAAATTTTCAATCCAATTAAAATATACTTTTTCAAAATGATTTGGTAATATTTTTATTCTGCCATCTCGTACCGGCTCCAACATTAATTCTTTCAAACTTTTGTTTCCACGATTTGGGATTTTTTTATTTACATCGATAAACCATTGTTCCATTATTTGAGGCTCAACCATAGCACCGGTGCGCTCAGCTGTCGCTACTCTATTTACATAATTCTCATCAATTGAAACCAATAAGCCTTTTGATTTTAGTTTCTCGACAATTTTTTCTCGAGCATCAGTAATTTTCATGCCAGTAAATTCTTCTGCAATTGGAAGCAATTTTCCATACTTGTCGATTATTTGTTCTTTTTCTAATTTATATTTTTCAGCTAGGGCAAAGTCTTCATGTGAGTGCCAAGGGGTGATAGTCATGACTCCTGTACCGAATTCCATATCGATCATTTCATCTTTTATAATAGTCGCTTCGATTGGACCATTAATCCATTCCAAATTTATTTTTTGGCCATGGGTCCAATTTAAATATCTTTCATCTTCTGGATGCATTACAACATATTTATCTCCAAACTTTGTTTCAGGACGAGCAGTACTAATTTCAAAAGGTCCATACTTAAAAGTATAAAACTTACTTTTTCTTTCTTCGTACACTAATTCGTCGTCTGAAATAACTGTTTGTCCTTTTGGATCCCAATTAACAATACGATGTCCACGATAAATTAAACCATCATCGTACATTTGCTTGAAAGCAGTTCGGACTGCAAAATTTCTTTTTTCATCGAGTGTAAATGCTTCTCGAGACCAATCAAGTGAAGCGCCCATTTTTTTAGATTGATTGATGATTGTATCGTGCGAGTCTTGAGCAAATTTTGCTACTCTTTTCAAAAATTCTTCTCGCCCCAAATCATTTTTTCGAACCCCTTCTTTTTCCAGTAATTTTTCTACTTTAGTTTGAGTTGCAATAGCCGCGTGATCCGTACCAGGTACCCAGAGCGTTTTATAGCCACCCATACGAGCGTAGCGAACCATTATGTCTTCGAGTGCAAGCATTAGAGCGTGACCTGTGTGTAAGCTTCCTGTGACGTTTGGAGGGGGAAGGACAATAGAGAAAGGGATGGCGTCTTCTTTTGTTATGCCTTTTTCAATACAAACATCTGGATTAAAAAAACCGCTTTCTTCCCAAAGCTTGTAAATTCTATCTTCAGTTTCTTTTGCATTGTAGGGTTTTAAGAATTTCTCATCCATTCTTATATATTATCATTATTTCTTTTATTTTTCATTATGATTTTTTTATAATGCCACATACTTGACAATATACAAAATATTTGTTATGATATGTTAGAATTTAAAAACTTTATATATGAAAGAAAGTGATTTGTCTTCGTGTGGTAAGTGTATCCGCACGCAGAAAGGCAATCTTCTCGTTTGCTTTGAAATTTACGGGAAACAGTTGTATTTTTACATGGACCCGAATGGTCTAAGACTTCCTTCAGCCCATGAAACAAAAAGGGGTATGTATATGAATGAGCAGGAATGGAACCACGCACTGCGCACGTGGCCGGGTGCAAAAGAAGAAGAACTTCATGGATGGGAATTAAAAAAAGCCAGGGATTTGGCTTTAATTCTGTCCCAGAATTTTTGTTTCGGGATGAGTGATGAACAAATTTTACATCTCCCGAAAAACCATTTCTTTTCTTTCAAATAAAAACCTACCTCAGGTATTTGAGGTAATAGCCCAGATTTTTAATTCTGGGCTAAAATTTTGCCAATTTTTTAATTTAGTCTCAAATTTCCGTCTGCTTTGATCGAAGACAATCTCACAGTTTTATTATTATTTTCTGTAAATTTAAAATATCCTGCTATAGCTATCATCAAGGCATTGTCGGTAGATAGAGTTTTATTTGGGAAAAGGAGAGTTTGCCCGCCTTTTGTTGTTTTTTTCATTTCATTTTTTAAATATTTATTTGCTGAAACTCCACCGGCTACAATCACTGTTTTTATATTATATTTTTCGATAGCCTTTTTTGTTTTATGGGTTAGAGTCTCTACGACAGCATCTTCAAATTCTTTTGCTATCATTTGTTTTACTATCTCATTTTCTAAAATATTTGGGTCATTTTCTTTCAAATCACGTATTAGATAAAGCACAGCCGTTTTTAATCCAGAAAAAGAAAAATCAAAATTTTTACTATATTTCATGGGTCGAGGTAAAGAGAAAGAAGGAAAATCTTTTTTTAAAGGTTTGGTATGGCTGGAAGAAAATATTATTTGAGGGGACTCCGCAGGGTGGCGACCCGAGGACTGAACAAATTTTTCAGCAGAAAAATTGTGACCCCGAGAAGAATGATTTTCTTCTAGCCTACCCAATTTTGCTAATTTTGAAACAGCCGGGCCACCGGGGTAAGGGAGGCCAAGCATACGAGCCACTTTATCGAAAGCTTCGCCTGCAGCATCATCGAGTGTCTCTCCGATGATTGTGTATTTTCTCCAATTTTTAATTAATACGAGCTCTGTGTGGCCTCCAGATACTAATAGAGAAAGAGCAGGGAATTCAATTTTTGGTATAGAGAAACTTTTTTTAACACCCGCAAAAACAGAAAGTATGTGTCCTTCCATATGGTTTACTGGCACTACTGGCACTTTCAATTTTTGAGCTAATTCTTTTGCGAAAACTATTCCTGTCCAAAGTGCAGGCTCAAGCCCAGGTCCTGTCGTCACAGCAATAAGATCAATATCTTTTTCTTTTATTTTTGTCTTTTTCAAAATTCTTTCTAGTAAGATGGGTAGATTTTTTATATGTTCTCTTTTTGCCAGAGCAGGGAAAACACCTCCATATTTGGCATGGATTTTAATTTGGGAATTTAAGACATTTCCTAAAATCTTAAAAGAAGTACTCTGTCGTGTCTTTTTTGCCTCTAGGATGCTTATTCCAGTTTCATCGCAACTTGTTTCAATACTTAAGATCTTCATGTGTCTTTATTGTACCAAGTCCGAACCTATTTTCAAAATCGGAATTGAAAGCTAATCTTACGCTCGACTTTTTTCTTTTCTCGAAAGTTATTACTACGCTCCGATAATGTGGTAATTCAAATGGACTCGGAAAATGGAAACAAAAATTTTGGGGATATAGATTTCCATTTTCCTCGACTTTGGTCTTTTGGCGAGATTTAAAATTCTGCCCGCAGAAAAAATTCAAACTCAAAATTCAAAATGCATTGTCTCGGGCAAGTGATTTATTTTTATTTCTGTGGTTATGCAAAGTTTTTAGAGTACACCCTCGGCATCCGCCTCGGGCATTTCCGCTATGGCTACTCGCACCTAGATGCCTATGAGCGGAAAATCCGAACGGCTCAAATACCAGGAAATGAGCCGTTCAGATTTCCGCGCTTCTTGGGGAGAGGAAGTTTCCTCTCCCCGGGTCGGGACTACACTCTCGGATTACCGAGAGTGTTCTGCCCTCGCCATCCCCACTCTACGTTTTTCAATATTATGTTTAGTGTGTCGCTTTCGCTACCGATTTCCCATTTCAATACAACTTCGGTGCTCATCCTTTAGCCATGGACACCATAGCGGAAATGCCCGAGGCGGAATACTCGTGCTTGCCCCAGCTCGCGCGATTACGCGCGAGCCTACCCACCCGTGCGTGCACG
>JBAXFW010000030.1:0-9687 GCA_037139635.1 bacterium
CAGTTTCAGGAGTAACTATTTTCACATATTTAACAGAAATACCTTCTAATGCTGCCATAACTGCTTTTGCATTATTTAATTTATTTTTTGTACTGGACAAAATTTTACCAGTAATATCTTTTACTCCAGCTAATTTTATGATATCTCGAACAACAGATCCGGCCACAAGACCTCTTCCTTTATTTGGAATCAAATGAACTGTGGAACTTGAGAATTTAGCTGAAACCTCATGTGGAATAGACATACTTTTGGTCAAATTCAAACGAATCATATTTTTCTTAGCATTTCGAAGTGCCTTATTGATGGCAAGAGATGTATCTCCTGCTTTTCCAAGGCCTAGCCCTACGCAACCTTTTCGGTCACCTGCTACAAGCGCTACAGAAAAAGAAAATCTTCGTCCTCCTGCTACCACACGAGTAACTCGACGAATATTTAAAATCTTTTGATCAAATTCTGGTTTTGGTCTTGAGAAAGATGATGATCTTCGATTATTTGTTTTTTTATCGTTTCCTTTTTCCATAATTTTTTATTAAAATTTTAATCCACCAGCTCTTGCCTCATCAGCAACAGTCTTGATACGTCCTGTATATTTAAATCCATTTCGATCAAAAACAACTTTTTCAATTTTAGCAGCTAGGCAAAGTGTGCTAATTGCACGGCCTACTTCTTTAGCTCTTTCACTTTTTGTACCCTTAGTAAGTTTAATATCACTTGCTGAAAGCAATGTCTTACTTGTAGTATCATCAATTATTTGAGCATAAATAAATTTATTAGAACGAAAAACTGACAATCGAGGTCGATCTGCCGTGCCATTAATCTTGGCTCTGATTTTTGATTTTAATCTTATTCTTTTGTCTTGTTTTGTTTGCATTTTTTAATTCGTAATTCTTAATTCGTAATTTTTAATTAATTACGCAGTCTTTTTACCTTGCTTACGTCTGATTACTTCACCTTCATAGCGCATTCCCTTTCCTTTGTATGGTTCTGGTTTCTTAAGTGCTCGAACTCCAGCGGCAAAACTTCCAACTAATTCTTTATCAATACCAACGATTGTAATATTATTTTTTTCAGCGGTAGCAGTGATACCTTCTGGAATTTTAACAATAACTGGATGAGAAAAACCTAAAGCAAAAACTAATTCTTTACCCTTAACTTCCGATTTAAATCCAACTCCTTCTAAGATTAATTTCTTCTGATATGGTGTCTCTACTCCCTGAATCATATTTTTAATATGTGAAGCATAAGTTCCCCAAAGTGACTTTGAAAATTTGTCGTTTCTGTTTATGCTTAAAGTGATTATATCTCCAGTGATTTTAATAGTTATATCATCTCGAAAGATTTTAGTAAGAGTTCCTTTTGAACCCTTCACAGTAAAAAGAGTGCCTTCTTTTTTGACTTCAACTCCTTTTGGTATTTGTATTTCTTGTTTTCCAATTCTTGACATATAAATTAATATTTACAGTGAGTTCCCCTGAACTACCAAATTTTGAATAAAGCTTCTCCTCCGACCTGTTCTTTTCTTGCTTCTTTTCCTGATAAAATTCCTTTTGGAGTTGAAAGCACAAGCATTCCTGTACCATTTCTGATTGAGTGAATATCTTTCATTCCAATGTAGACGCGTCTTGATTGTTTAGAAATTCTTTCTACTTCAGTAATTCTAGGCTTACCATCAACATAACTTAACTTTATTTCTAAAGCATTTCCACCCTTTTTAACCTTTTTTGAAAAATCAGAAATGTAACCTTCTTTCTTTAAACAACTTAAAATAGCACTCTTTAAGTTTGAATAAGGTAAAACAACAATCTCGTTTTTAGCAAGACTACCGTTTTTCATCATTATTATCATGTTTGAAATTGAATCCATATTTTTTATATTTAAATTACCAAGAAGACTTTCGAACTCCTGGCAACATACCCTCATTTGCTAATTCGCGGAAACAGATTCGGCACACACCGAAATCTCTCATAAAACCGTTTCCTCGTCCACAACGAAAACATCGATTTTTTTGTCGACTTGAGAACTTTGGTTTCTTTTTTGACCTAGCTATTACTGATGTTTTTGCCATATATAATAATGGGATGTCAGCCTTGGCAATATCACATTTTTTTTCTTTTATACATTCGACTAAGCTCAGTACAAAAGGAGAAAAACGGATTAGCTAAAACATATTCCCTTAGGTTTGATACTAGCAAATCTACCAAAATAAGTCAAATACCCTCTAATTACCATAGAACCGTAATTCTACATTAAGCACCACAAAAAAACTAAAACTTAATCTTTTGTTTTTTAAAATTAACTGAGTAGTTAGCCTTATTTCAATATCTTATAAAAATAGTCAAAAGTTTTTTGAAATTCAGTAATTAGATATTTATTATCAGTGATAATTGTATCTTCATCATTTTTATAAAAACCCCAAATGCTCCAGTTGCTTGTACTGAAAATCAATGTAGAGTTATCAATAATCATAAAATGATGATGAATAAACGGACTGAACCCTGTTGGCATCTTTGAAAGATCCATCTGATTTGCTAGTTTTGTATCAAGAACAATTTCAATATTATTAATTTTATCTGACATTGCAATGTTTTTTATATAAGGAATTTTTGAATTTAAATCATTGGCGACTAAATCTTCAGTAATAATTTTAACCGGAACTCCGTTTTTTGCTTTTTCTATCAAGGCATCCGCAATCACCTTATCAGTAAATTGCCACATAATGACATTTATGCTTTTTTGAGCCTTTGCAATTTCTTCTACAATTTTGTTTTGTACTGAATTTTCATTAAAGCCCGGAGATATCCAAACGTCTACGTAACTGTCAGCATATTTAATATGAGCAGCCCAAGGATAATAATCTTTTTGTTTAAGTTTATCTACTCCTGTTATACCACTTTTCAATAAATCCATTTCACTTTCATAAATTTTTGCTAATACTTTATCTGGACTAATCATAAAAAATCCTTGCTCGTATTTTTCACCCTTACTGGTATAATCCATAGAACCAGTAGCTATTTCTTCCGTATCATAACCACGGTCAGCAATTAATAATTTGTGATGCATGTAAATATTTTCAGCTGAAACATCTGGGTTAAAACCACCTAAATCAATTCTCTTAATCGAAGCTGGCAAATCCGAAAAAATCATGTCATGTTTAGCGCTCCTTGATGCGTCTAGAATCAATGTAACTTTCACTCCCCTAGCCGCTGCTTCATACAAACCCTGCTTGAGCTTTAGTGAATCAAAGGAAAACATTGCAACTTCTATTGAATATTTAGCATTATGAATAATATCAAGAATTGGATTAAGTGCTATGTCTTCTCCAGGTACATTATTAAAATATGCTTTTGAAATAAAATTTTCCTCTGAAGAGAGAGTCAGGGCTGGAGCAACAACTTTATATTTTTCAGCCATATTAAATTTGTCGACTAAATATCTGGTATAGAATGACAAACCGACAATAACTGATAAGGCTAAGATGCAAGCGAATAATAACTTATATTTTTTGAATAGATGTTTTACTAATTTCATATATCTCTTTATAAGAAATAATTAAATTTTTGTTTCGACTAAAAACAATAATAATTGAATTAGGGAGTTCTTTTTCCATTATCTGGAGAAGCTCCTTTATCTCATTATAACATAGGTCTACCCAAGCATTGTCAATAACTATTACTTTTGGCTTATTTAAAATAGTGTATGCAACCTGAATAGCAAACATGGAAACTGAAGAAGATTCAAATATTCTAGCTGATTCTCCAATAAATCTTGTTTTAGAAAAAATTGAAAGAAATATAGGATATTTAATAGACAATTTATCAACTAAAGAAATGTCCTCCTCTTTTATGTCTTCTCGTTCTTTGCCTAAAATTATTTCACCGACTGTTAAGTCAGTAGAAAAATGGGGCATAAAAAAATAATTTTCCTTAAAAAGCTCTGCCCAAGAATTATATCCCAAATGCTCTTTATCCATTTTTACAATCCAACTATGGCGAGAAAAATACCCCTGCCCTGCCAACATGGCCGCTAAATGTGTTTTACCAGACTGATATTTGCCAATAAATAAATATCTACCTCCTTTTTCAAATTCAAGAGAAATATTTTTATAATATTCTCCCTCGCTAAATAATTTTACTTTATTTGATTTAAAATTAATTTTTTTCCAGACCCAACCATTTCTAGGCACAAGTGGTTTAATAATTTTTTCTGGCACAGAAAGAACAATGCCAAGCTTGAGCGGCAAAAAATATAAACCTGCTTTAGTGCTAGAGTACAAAATACGAATTGCATAAATATACACAATACCTTTAATAAAAATCTGACTTATCTTTCCAAGAGAGACAACTGGATAATATGAAGTTAATAAAAGATAAAATGCCCCGAGGCCAATAATTAAAACAAAGACTACCCTACTAGAATAACGAATCCAAGTATCACGAATTATTCGAAAATAAGTATCCACTCCAACAATGCCATCTAATTTTTCTTCAACTACTTTTTCTTTATGAAAATTTTTAATAAGTGGAATTTCCAGCATCATGGTCACAAGATGTCGAATGACTCTTGAATATGATGCTACTTGTCGAGAAATATATCTCTTTGATAGAAGATAAGAAATAAAAAATAAAATAAGGCTGGATACAAAAACTATAAATATTAATAATAAATATTGTCCATGATTTACAATAGAAAAAACAAAAAGAACTACAATATAAAGCAACCACCTGACACTAGAGAGTAAGGTATTATCTATGCCCATAGTTAATAAAGAAAGATGATAAGAAATTTTTGCTATAAAATTAGCTCTAACTTCGTGCGTATTGCTCGACTCTTCTTGATCTAAATTTTCGGTAAAAAGTTTTTTTCTTAAATCATTAATTAAATTAAGCACTAAAGTTCTTTCATAACGTACAGCTAAAAAAGAAAAAATTGTGTATAGAATACAGGCTAGTAAGATAATACTTGCAAAAAAAATATTTTGATGATTTCCGCTATATATAAAAATACTTTGTAGTGAGTTATTGGCCAATAACAATAATGCTATTTCTAGCATCGTTTGTAAAAATAAAAAAACAAATACAAAAAATAATAGTAAATTTTGTTCTTTTAAAAACTTAAATAAATACCTAAAACGAGCAGATCCAATTTGGGTCGGCATTAAAGATTGCTTTATTTGATTCCTGTATTTATAGAGTAATGCTTGTTCTTTATTTTTTAACATAATTTTTTGGGAAATGAATATTATTATAATGCTCGTATAAAGAAGAAATATGATTGTCTTTCAATAAATAAAACAATTCTCTTCTATTTTTTTCAGAATATTTTCCAAAAAAATACAAGGTAATCATCCTAAAAAATTTACCAGAAAACTCTTTGACTTGCTTTTGATTGTCAACTAATATTTTTTGCTTGATAATTTGATCAAACTGATTATATAAATCATTCGTCTCAGAGTAAAAAATGGCCTTAAACCATCTCACTTTTCTCTTAATATTTTTACCTGGGTACCGCATTAGTTTAATTTTCCAATCTGATATTATCTTTTGAAGTGAGGAAGGATCAAAAGAAATTTCACCACCCTTAAATTGATAACCTAAAAATTCAAAAGGAGTCGTATCATCGATTAACCTAACTTTTTTCATATTTAGTTTCAATTTTGTATATTCTACCGTATCGATTAAGTGGTCAAAAACTTCTTGTACCTTTTTGGGATTCTTGTCCATTGCTATCATATCATCCCCCACCCGACGATAAAAATCAACATATTTCCCGGCCCACTTGTCAAAGTCATCCATAAATAAATTAGACAATAAACCAGAAATAGGAGTTCCTGTCATTAAGCCCAATTTATTATCTTTAATTACCCCATATTCCATTTTTTGAGCAAAAATAAATAATTTCAATAGTTTAACCGTGTCTTCGTCAAGATTTAGTAAACAAATTTTTTGTAAAAGCATTTCATGATCCATTGAATCAGTATAATCAGAAAGATCTGCTACCATAATATGATTCTGCCCAAAATATCTTTTATATCTCCTGACGGTGCTCCGAGCTGCAAAATATGAAGGATGCGAAGTACGATAAGAAAATAAATATGGTGATAAATATTTATCAAAAATAGGTTCAAGTACTCGATAAATTGCTTCAGCTTTAATTCTCTCTTTTATTGAATATATATAGATATTCCTAGTATTATTTTTTTTCTTTGGAATAGCAACCATATATGCTGGAGCTATTGGGCAAAAAACTAACATTTCTTTTTGAATCTCTCTTAAAACACTTTCCGAAATGTAATTCAAATCATTAAGATGAACACCATCAATTCCATAATATTTTTTAGTTTTTTGATCTTTGTCTAACTTCAAAACCAAATCAAAATACGCTTGTCGGATATTATCGTAATCTGTAATTTTTTTATATAAATCGATAGTCATTTTAAAACAAATAATTTTAGCACGACCCAAGCATAATAGATACCAAACGGCCTATTATAAATCATATATAAAACTTGTCCGAAGAAGATTTCCCGTAAAGGGAGTCATCCTAGGCATTTGTTAAATGTATTATTTCACCCATTATAACCGACACTAGACGGCCTTTAAAATAATAGGTCAATAATTACTAGTGCTCATTTAAGTTTCTCAAGATCGTGCTAAAATTATTCGTATTTCATTTTCAATTTACTATATTGTAACACAAACACAATATAAAATATTAATATGGATATTCCCTTATTTTAAGTCTAAAAGCTAAAAAACAGACAACAGGATGCAAAAGATAGGTCAATAAAATGCTAAAAATAAAGAACTTAAGAGAAATAAAATTAAGCATGAAAAAAACAATACCAGTTAAAACTACATAATCTCCGTGATCCACAAATGGCACAAACTCTCCACCCTTTTTATGCATTCTCCTTTTAATAAAACTTCCAGACAAATGCCCTAGATATACCAATACTGGAATTAATGTCCAAATTGGATTATTGAAATAAATAAAAAAAATGATGCTGAACAACAAACTAAGTATCAAACCTGCAAGTGTGGTTGATTCCCCTATCAGTGGCTCACCTTTATATTTTAAATTACCATCAATTGGTA
Organism: bacterium; assembly: GCA_037139635.1. GTDB lineage: Bacteria > Patescibacteriota > Minisyncoccia > Phycocordibacterales > UBA9973 > UBA9973. The sequence continues at coordinate 7,095 of JBAXFW010000030.1, forward strand.
AATCCATTTTTTTAGTTTTGGGAATATATCTTTTTATTATATACAAAAGATTTAGAGCCATATTGGAAATCCAAACTAGAAAACAATATATCAAAAAATTATTAATCGTTAGAGAAATCATAAAAAAGTGGGTTCACTAATAAATACGTATTTATATTATTTTTTAAAAGCTCGCCATTAAGTACAGACAATTCTTCTGGCACACAAGGATTTACCAAAACAGAAAGTCTCGTTTGCCAATGATTTCCACTTTTTGCCGAACTCTCATTTGTGATTTTAATAAATTGAGATGAAGTAAATGAATTTTGTATAATTTTTTTATATGATATAAGATTTAAATTAAATTCTTTCTGTGGGGCCCTGCCCATACAAGTGATTCCTGGTAACATTATAGGGGTATATGTTACATTCTTACCTTGTTCTTTTGTCAAACGTCCAATTGTTTCTATGTGTTCATTTTTATTAATTTCTACTTCGTTGTTCTTTTCACTATAGGTTACAATAGTTTGCTCGTTAGGAATTATTATTTTTGCATAAGACAAAATATCACGATCTCGTCCACTAGAAACATACCAACCAGAAATAAATAAAACAATGAGCAAAATCAAAAAATCAATTTTTATCTTACACTCGCTAGCATAAAAAATGATTAAATATAAAAATATCAACGTTGCCCCATATGCCATACTAAGAGAATACCCTGTTGAAAAATGACTATAATACAAACCAACAAATAACAAAACTACGCCTAGTGTTGTAAAATAATAATAATATTTTTTTAATAACTTTCCTTTTAAATAAAAAACAAAAAGGCCAATAAAAATTAAATTAATTAAAAAACTATAGTTTAAAAAACCACCATCGATAGAAGTTTTTATAAGAGAAAAAGAAATAATTGCGTAAATAAGAATTAATAATAATTTTTGCCTTTTGTTTTTATCCGCAAGTAATAATTTGAAAGAGGTTATAAAATAAATTATTGCTTGAATGACAATAATTATAAAAAGTATCGAGCCAAATAAGAAAACGTATTTAGGAAAAAAACCTAAATATGCTCCTCCAGCATCCATTGTCGCCATCTTAGTTTTACCAAAAAAATAAAATATTTGTCCAAATATTCCTTTGGCAATATGTGTATGCCAAAGGACAGAACTTGAAATTTCGCCATTATTGCCCACAATAATTGAATCAGCCCAATAGAGACCATTTAATAAAATAATATATATATGCAAGAAAAAACCGTAAGCATACATACAAAGAACGGTGAGTCCAAAATATTTCCATTTTAATGGTGGAAAAGTTTTTTTCTTAAAGATTAGATAAATTAAACCCAAAAATATTAGATAAAAGATAAATAGAAATACCCTTATTTCACTTCTGCCTCCAGCAAAAATATTTACAAAAGAATGAATTAGATCCAACATTTTTTTTAAAATGAACCAAGTCCAAACTTAAAACCAGCTTGCTTTGATTCAAAACTCTCAGCTGCAATAGCATAATCAGATTGAGTTGCTTCGGGAAAACCAAGCCCTACGTCAGCTGGAGCCCCATAAAAATAAGAAAAATGATCATTTGAATTAAGCCATTTTCCATCACAAGAAACTCCACAAGGATCTTTAGGTAAAGATGCTATATATGGATGAAGTTCTTGTTCTAAAATTGCCCAACTAGAACTTCTGTCAAAAGAAACACAAGAAGCATCAGCTGTCGCTGGAATACCACACTCGGGTCTACCTAAATCAGGAGCATGCCCATTATCTATAATATATAATTCTATTGCTTTACTTATTTCGGAAATATTACTCATTCGAACAGCATCTCTCGCTTTAGCCCTAGCGTCACTCAGTGAAACAATCACAATTGAAGAGAGAAGACTAATGATTGAGATGACAACCAATAACTCTATCAAAGTAAAACCTTTTTCTTTTCTAATTTTTTTTTTCATAATTATTTTATTCCTTTTATACCAATAATAAATAAATATCCAGAAATTAAAAATACAATTACCACAAAAGACAGCAAAAGATAGTTTGCTTGTTCCTTATTTTTTATCGCTCCGCCTGAATATTTTATTAGCAAACCAACTATACCAGAAGCATCAGAAATTTCAGGATTTTCGATCTTTTTTTGTGTTATATTATTTTTTTGCTTGAGCTCAAATTCTTTTAATGAATTTTCTATTTCAATATTTTTAGAGTCCATTTGTACCTCTGGTGCCAAAACGTGGGCGTCTTGTCCTATATTTATTTTGTGCTCAAGCTCAAATTCCTTAAAAGCTTCTTTAGCTTTTTCCGCTATCTCCCCCGAGTCACTTTCTATTGTTTTTTTTATCTCTTCTTGATTCATCATATTTTATATAAAAAATTTCTAATTCTTTTAATTAACAAGAGTTCCCTTCTTTGCATTTATAATATACTTCGCAGCATATGTACAATTACTTTGTTTTTTCCCTAAGGAATGAGAAAGATAATCATTTATAAAAAAAGCCACTAAGCCAATAAGCATTATGCCAATAAAAATATCAGAAATACTATAATAAATAGTAATCTGTCCCTTTTTATTTTCCCCATTAATATATTTTTTTTGTATAAAT
>JBAXFW010000031.1:0-9473 GCA_037139635.1 bacterium
TTAAATTAAAAATTGGTTTTTAAAACCTCCTTTGGCTAGAAGCTTTAAAAACCAATCTAATTTAATCACTTAAAGACCATATATTTTCAAAGTACGATATATGGGCATATTATATCAGATTTAAGGTAAAAAGTCAACCCCGTCGCTCGCGAGAGACAGGGTCAATAGCAAAAAAGTATTGTAAACAAAGCCTATTTTTTCCATTCGACTTGCTCAGGACAAAATGATTTTAAAAAATTACTTTGCAATTCTAGCAGCTTCATCAAACTTAACAGACAATAGTTTTGAGGCACCATCAGCACCGATTGTGACACCATAGAGTACTCCCGCTCGCGACATCGTCTCACGATTGTGCGTAACGACAATAAGCTCAGATTGTTTTGAAAGTTTTTCTAACATGTCTCCAAATTTTCTTGAATTCGATTCATCAAGAGCTGCATCGGTCTCATCAAGCACTAAGAATGGAGGAGGATTGACTTGCGACATTGCAAAAAGTAGTGCGATAGAAGTCAGAGATCTCTCTCCCCCTGAGAGGGCATGTAATTCTTTTACTTTTTTATGAGGCAAAGAAACATTGATTTCTATTCCTTGTTCTTTAATTGCTTCCTCTTCTTCTTCAACACTTTCTTCTTCTCCTGTTTTTATTTTTCTTTTCTGTTCATCAACAATTAAAAGATTTCCAGTACCACCACCAAACATCAAAGAAAAAAATTCTTGAAATTCTTTATTTATTTTTTTAATTCCTTCTTCGAATTCAGCATTTATTTTTGTCTTCAAATCAATAATTAAACCTTTCAAAGAATTAATACTCTTTTCTAAGTCTTCCAACTCTTTGGCCAAAAAGGCATCTCGCTCTTTTACGTCTTCGAATTCTTTAATTATTTCAGATTCTCCACCTACTCCTGCATCCTCTAGTTTTATTTTAATTCTTTCAATTTTTCTTTTCTGTTCTTCTTGAATTCCCCTATTTACCAAAACATCATTACTAGACAATTCAGCATCAACTAATTCAAAATTTTTATAAGATAAAATTTCAGAGCCCACAAGCACAGAGCCTTCTTTTATTTCATTTTCAAAAGCAAAAAGTTCTCTTTCAAGATTTTCTTGTTTTACATTTATTAATTCTAAATGAGAAGTCAACTCCTGATGTCTGACTTTGAAAGCAAATTTCTCGCGTTCATTTTCTCTTTCTTTATCCACTTCCACCCTCAATTCATTTTTGATACCCTCAATCGTTTCATAAATCTTTTTTTCTTCCTCTTTAATCTTAGCCATTTCAGCAATGATCTCTGTTTGATTTTTTCTTAAACCTTCCACCTGAGAATCAGTCGGAACTTCTCGCTCTTCTTTAAAATGTTTTGAAAATCTGTTTAAAATATCACGAATTTTACCAAGCAATGGAGCAACATTTTCAAGAATATCCATATACATGGCTTCCTCTAAATATTCATTTGATTCTTTCAAAAATGCCTCCATCTCTTCTCGAGGCACAGATATATTTTCGGAAAGTTTTGGTTTTTGCATTCTCCTTTCTTCCATTTCAACCATACCTTCAATTCTTCCCAATTTTCTTTCCATCTCCCCTCTCAAATGTCTTATTTCAGAAATCTTTTGCTCGAGAACTCTAATTTCTTTTGTTCTGAAATTTTCTTCTTCAGGAATATTTTCTACATTATTAGAAATTTTACCAGCGATACTTGAGATTTCATTCGTAATCTTATTTTTCTCAATTGTTAAAATAGATTTATGTTTTTCTAAATAGATACTTTCTCTTTTTAAATATTCTCGATATAGTCCAGCCAATTCGCTTTGTAAATTTTTTGCTTTTTCAAATTTTTCAACTTGTTTCTTTAAAAAATTCAAATGTGGTGCATTTTCTCGTCGAAGAAGTGAAACTTCTTTCATATTATTCTCCGTTCGTTCCAATTTTCTTTCGGCATCTCGTATTTTATATTGATATATCTTAAGCCCAAGAGCATCTTCAATCATTTCTCTTCTATCTCTTGCTGAAGCATTTAAAATTCTATCCGCTTCACCCTGAGAGATAATATGGTGCCCTGATGAACCTATGTTTACAGAAGCAAGTAAATTGTTGATATCTTTCAAGCGTACCTCTGCTCCATTTAAAATATATTTATTTAAGCCGTCACTATATACTTCTCGAGAAATAGAAATGACATCATAATTTAAATTTATATTATCGCCTCCTTCATTTGAAAGTTTAAAAACTTTATCAGAATTATCAAAATAAATTGTGACAGAAGCACGGTTGCCTTTTGGTAAACCTTTGGAACCTTTGAAAATAAGATCCATTCCAGCCTTACCACGCATTGATTTCATAGATTGCTCGCCGAGCACAAAACGAAAAGCCTCAACGACATTTGATTTGCCAGAACCGTTTGGTCCAACGACAGACACAATCGGACTCTCAAATTCTAAATGAGATTTTTTTGCAAAAGACTTAAAACCATTAATTTCAAGAGAGTTTAATCGCATATTAATCGAGCCAGTTTCTTACTTTTAAGGCAGCTTCGGCAGCTTTTTGTTCTGCTTCTTGTTTCGACTTTCCTTTTCCTTCGGCAATTAAATCTTTCCCAAAATAAATACCTACTGTGAAATGTTTGTCATGGTCAGGACCTGTTTCATTTAACACTTTATACATCGGAGTAACGTTGACAAACTCTTGTGCTTTTTCCTGCACCAAACTTTTAGCATCACGCCAAAGTTTTTTAGAAACGATTTCTTCCGTGCGAGGTAAAAGAGTTTTAGTAATAAATTTATTAGCGACTTCGTAGCCTTGATCTAAGTAAATTGCACCAACTAATGCCTCATAAGTATTTGCTAAAATATATTGTCGTGCCTTACCATTATCTTTTGATTCTCCTTTAGATAATAAAAGATAATCATTCATACCATTGTCACTTGCTACTTCTGAAATGATAATTGCATTTACTAGTGCGGAACGAAAAGCGGTCAACTCTCCTTCCGCGCATGCAGGATATTTTTTAAATAAAAAGTCAGTGACAATTATTTCTAAAACTGCATCACCTAAAAATTCCAATCTCTCATTGTGAGATAAGCCTGTTCCCCCATTTTCATTAATATACGAACGATGAATAAAAGCTTGCTTAAGCAAACCTTTGTCTTTAAAACTAATTCCTATCTGCTTCTCAAAATCTGCAAAATTTATCATAAAGATTTTGACACTAGACTTTAGATATTAATAACTTACTATCTACAGTCTAAGGCCCTACCCGCCGCACGTGCGGGCTAATTATTTTTGTTAATAATCTCTATTGCCTTTCCGATCAAAGGAACAATATCATTGTAAATACGCAATTCCGGAATTTCTGAAAATTGAAACCATCTAGCCCCATCTAAGCCCCCAGAGACTTCCAATTGTAATTCTTTATATTCACTCTCTGCTAAAAAATAACAAACCTTTTTTAAAGTCTTGCCTTTTTCAGGGTGACTTGCTACATACTCATTCTCACCCAATTTTTCTTTTATCACAATATCCAAGCCAATCTCTTCTTTTATTTCTCGAATAGTGCCTTGATTCACATCTTCGTCTGGTTCGACTCGTCCTTTCGACAAAGTCCAATAACCAAACACATCATGAACTAATGCAAAATAAACACTATTGCCCTTCTTGGCATATACAAGTGCTCCGCCCAATTTTTCTACCGGCAATTTAGTAATATCTATTGGCTCATCTACTTTTTTCTTTTTACTTTTTTCTTCTTTGCCTGGTTCTCCGATTTCTTTATAGACTGCTCCCAATACTCCATTGATAAACTTACTGGAATTTTCACCACCGTAAGTCTTGGCAAGTTCAATAGCTTCATTAATAGCAACCTTTGGAGGAACTTGCGTTCGATCACCAAAAAGAAGCTCAGTTAAACCAATTCTTAGAATATTTTTATCAATAAAAGAAATTTTATCAAGTGGCCAATCAGGTGCTGCTTTTTCGATAATTTCATCGATTACTCCGTGCTTTTTTACAATTTGTTCGAGTAATGAGAACACAAAAACATCGTCCTCAAGTCCAGGAGCGAATTCTTTTAAGTTACGAAGGGCCACTTCTTTTATATCGAGCTTTTTACCACCGTTAAAATCCCACTCGAAAAGGGTCTGCAAAACTATTGATCTTGAAAGGTGCCGATTTGCCATTGTTTTAAAAACAAAAATTATTTACCCTCTGCTATCTTCTTTGCTTTGGCTTTCTTTTGCTTCTTTTCTACCTTTTTAATCAAATCTATTACCTTCATTCCACGATAAAAACCACAAGCAGGACAAACCATGTGTCTCCTCTTTAGCTCTGTGCAATTACTGCACTTTGCGAAGCTGGTTGCTTCGATAGCGTGATGGGAACGCCTGTTTGCTGTATGCGATTTTGTATGTCTCATTCGTACTACCATAATGTCTATTATCTTAGCATATTAAATAGAAAAAGCAAAATATAAACAAAAACCCCTTTCAGGGTTTTTGAAATTAAAACTTATATACAAAAGCTCTAAAAAAGTCTAAAACTACGGTTGGTAAACTTCAGCTAATCCTACTAAAATTCCATTTTTTATATTTGCATAAAATACAGGCTGTCCTCCTTGTCCATAATAAACACCAGCTTGATTATAGGTTAATTCTTCCATTTGTCTAAAGGAACCTATGTATTCTGCAAGTGGAACCAAACCATTATTAATAGTCTTTACTTTCAAACTAAAATCTGCCTTAAATTCACGTAACTTTGTGTTAGTGTTGGTATAAATAACACCACCTGAATTAGGATTATTCTCCCCTATTGATAAATAATCAAGCATGAAATAGTAATTCCCGTCGCATTTTTTACCAAAACCAGTAATTAACGTTGGTGACTCTTCTAATACAACTTTAGATTCAGCTGTTTTTCCATATCCAGTATCGCACGAATTTTTATCTTCTTTGGGAAGATTATTTTCTACAACTGCAGACTTTTCTTGCTTATAATTCTTGCCTGCCATAAAGGCAAATATACCTACTACTAAAACGATTATAATAAAAACAAGCACGACGATTATTTTTTTATCTTTATTCATAGATGTATATTATACTACTTTTAAAAAAATTAAAAATAAGAACCAAAGACCCCCGTGTTTAACGAAGGGCCTTGGTTGGGTAAGCTTGTCCTTAAGATGAGGGAAAGCTGCTTTTTATATAATATTTTTTGTTTCAAGATTTGAGTTCATAACTCTCAAAAAAATGAAACTAATTTTGGCTATTAGAGTTTCCCTTCAAGGAAAAGCTATCTTAATTTTCTCGCTGAATAATTCAAATGTCAATAGTTTTTTAGCTCAAAAATATGAATAACGAGTGGATTAATTGTTAATAAACCATATAAATTGGTGGAAATCTTTTTTATGAGTTTTTTAGTAAATCTTATGTACATCATAGAATAATGTGATATTATAAAGTCTATGGAAACAAATGGAAAATTACACAATTTAAGACATTCATTAGCACATTTACTCGCCGCAGCAGTACTTGAAATGTACCCAGATACTAAAAACACAATAGGCCCATCAATTGATGATGGTTTTTATTATGACTTTGATTTTACCTCGACGAAGCAAAGCGAAGGCGAGATTGACTTCCATCTTTCTGATAAAGACTTACCGAAAATAGAGAAGAAAATGCGAGAAATTTTGAAATCATGGAAAGCGTTTGAAAGTGCTGAAAAAACAAAAGAAGAAGCAAAAGAATATTTTAAAAACAACGAATATAAACTAGAACTTATAGAAGAAATAGTAAATAAAAAGGAGGTTATTACTTTTTATACTTGTGGAAAACCTGCCCCGTCCGGAGCCGAAGGCTCTCGTTCGGGGTTTACTGACCTTTGTCGTGGTGGTCATTTAGAAAATCCAAAAGAAGAAATTCCTGATGGTTCATTTAAACTTGACCGAGTCGCTGGAGCATACTGGCGTGGAGATGAGAAAAACAAAATGCTCACTCGTATTTATGGACTCGCATTTTCTACCAAAGAAGAATTAGAAAAATATATTTTTCAGAGAGAAGAAGCAAAAAAAAGAGACCACAAAAAATTGGGTTATGAATTAGGACTTTTTACAGTTTCTGAATTGATAGGATCAGGGCTTCCATTAATTAAACCCAGAGGAATGATTATCCGAAAAGAGATTAGTGATTTTCTTTGGGATTTACATAAAAATAAAGGCTATTCCCAAGTCTGGACTCCCCACATTGCCAAAGAAAAACTTTATGAAGTTTCAGGTCATGCAGCAAAATTTGGAGATGAGCTTTTTAGAGTATCTGGAAAAGAAGATAAATTTTTTATGAAACCAATGAATTGTCCTCACCACATGCAAATTTTTGCAGATGATCAATACTCATACCGTGATATGCCGGTGCGATATTTCGAACCTGCTACTGTATATCGTGATGAAAAATCTGGACAACTAGGAGGACTCACTCGTGTACGCGCAATCACTCAAGATGATGGACATTTATTTTGCAGAAAAGATCAAATCGAAGAAGAAGTCGGCACAATCGTATCAATCATTCGAGAATTCTATACTGCCGTCGGAATGATGAGCGACTACTGGGTCTCCCTTTCTGTTCGAGGAGATGATAAAACAAAATATTTAGGTGAAGACGCAAATTGGATTATTGCTGAAAATGCACTCGAAAAAGCAGCTAAAGCAAATAATTTAAATTATAAAAGAGTTGAAGGAGAAGCTGCTTTTTATGGACCTAAATTAGATTTCATGTTTAAAGATTCTATCGGACGAGAATGGCAATTGGCTACTATTCAATGTGATTTCAATTTACCTGAGCGCTTTGACTTATCTTTCACAAATGACAAAGGAGAAAAAGAGCGTCCTGTCGTAATTCACCGAGCAATATCAGGATCTCTTGAAAGATTTATGGGAGTACTCATAGAACATTATGCTGGAGCTTTTCCCCTATGGCTCTCACCTATACAAGTAGCTATCGTACCTGTGCGAGAAAACCACGAAGAAGAAGCTAGAAAAATTTCTAAACTTTTAAAAGATAAATCAATTCGTGTTGAATTATTTGAAGGAGATAAAAGTCTTGGCAAAAGAATCCATTTAGCCAAAGATGCCAAAACTCCGTATGTCATCGTACTAGGAGACAAAGAGGTAGAATCAGGAAAACTCACAATAGAAAATAGAGATGGTTCAAAAACAGAAGACATTTCCCTAGAAGAATTCATAAATAAAATCAAAATTGAAATTATAGAGAAAAAATAATTACCCTTGCATAGGTCTTGCCTATACATAAAAAACACCAGAATCATCTGGTGTTTTTTAATAACTTTTTTAAATATCAATATTCGCTAATTTTGCATTGGATTGAATGAATGATTTTCTTGGAGGAACTTCGGAACCCATGAGAATATCGAAAACTTTATTGGCTTCTTCAGCGTCTTCGATATTTACTTTCTTAATGATACGGTGTGCTGGGTCCATTGTAGTCTCCCATAATTCTTCCGGATTCATTTCTCCGAGACCTTTATATCTCTGAATATGAATTTTGTTTGATTTCTTTTTTGTATCCCCTTCTTTTTCTTCTTCCTCATCTTCCATAGAATCTTCTCCTTCAACCACTTCTTGTATTTCACTTACTTCTCCACCTTTACCGATTATTTTTTCTTTCTCATCGTCGGTATAAGCATAACTTATTTCTTTACCTTTTTTAATTTTGTAAAGTGGCGGTTGCGCAATATAAATATATCCTGCATCTAACACCATTTTAAAATGTCGATAAAAAAGAGTTAGAAGTAATGTTCGAATGTGGGCTCCGTCAACGTCGGCATCTGTCGCAATAATTATTTTGTGATAACGCATTTTAGAAAGATCAAAAGTATCTCCAATTGAAGTACCCATAGCAATGACTAAATTTTTAATCATTTCACTTGAAAGCATTCTATCTAATCGCGCACGTTCAACATTTAAAATTTTACCTCGAAGTGGCAAAATAGCTTGAGTCTTTCTGTCTCTTCCTTGCTTAGCAGAACCACCGGCAGAATCTCCCTCTACGATAAACAACTCAGAATCTGCAGCACTTTTGCTTTGGCAATCAGCCAATTTTCCAGGCAGGGTCATCCCTTCCAAGGCACCTTTTCGCAAGACTGAGTCTTTGGCTGCTTTGGCTGCTTTTCGAGCCTTAAGGGCTAAAATTGACTTATTGACAATAGCTTTTGCTTGGTCTGGGTTCTCTTCCAAGAAGGCTGCAAAAGCCTCTCCAAAGACCGTAGCGACGGCTCCTTGGGCTTCCGTACTACCAAGCTTTGCTTTGGTTTGTCCTTCAAATTGAATTTCTCGTAGCTTTACTGAAATAACACAAGTAAGACCTTCAAGAACATCGTCTCCCGTAAATCCACCTTCCGACTCTTTCATCATTTCATTTTTCTTGCAGTAAGTATTGATGGTTCTAGTTAGGGCCGTTTTAAAACCAGTAACATGCGTACCGCCCTCTCCAGTGTAAATATTGTTTGCAAAAGGAATGATTCTATCTACGATATCATCAACATACTGAAGCGCAATTTCTACTCCGACATCATCTTGGTCTTTATTAACATAAAAAATACTATTCTGAATTGGTTTCTGAAATTTATTATAATATTTAATAAGCGAAGCAAGACCTCCTTCGAAATAAAAACAACTTGAAGGAAGCTCTAAGCCCAACTCTCGGAAATAAAAAATATCTGAATAGTCTATTTTATCTGCATACTCTCGTGCATCAATAATTAGAATTCTTAAACCTTTTACAAGATATGCTTGTTGTCGAATGTGACTAATGACAGTATCTAAATTAAATTTAATATCCTTAAAGATTTCTTCATCTGGACGAAAAGTAATGATAGTACCGTTAAGTTTTGAAGAACCAAATTTTTTAACAGCTGCCTTTTTCTTTCCTTGAGAATATTCTTGAAAATATTTTCCGCCATCCTTATGCACCTCTGCTTTACAATAAATAGAAAGTGCGTTTACAACTGAAGCACCCACTCCATGCAATCCTCCTGAAACTTTATATCCTTCTCCTCCGAACTTACCTCCGGCATGAAGTGTCGTCATGACGGTCTCTAGTGCTGAGACTTTTGTTTTTTTATGAATATCAATCGGTATACCTCGGCCATTGTCTGCTACGCGAATCGTATTGTCTGGCAAAAGAACAACTTCAATATCATTACAAAAACCTCCCATCGCTTCATCGCGTGAGTTATCAAAAATTTCCCAAATTAAATGGTGTAATCCTTCAGGGCCTGTAGTTCCGATGTACATTCCTGGACGTCGGCGTACTGGGTCTAATCCCTCAAGAACTGAGATATCGGAAGCATCATAATGATGCACTGCCTTTTTTTCTTCTTTTTCTTTTGCCATATTGTATAAAAAATTTAACTTAAAAACCTAATAAAAACAAAAGCAAAAAAACAAGTTTTCTGCTGTACCCATTAT
>JBAXFW010000032.1:0-9221 GCA_037139635.1 bacterium
ATTCATATTATATTTGATTAAATCTTAAATCCCCATGATGTGCTGGACGAATATCTGGCATCACATATTTTATAACCATTAATCTTTCAAGTCCTGGACCAAAAGCAAAACCCTGATATTTTTCAGAATCAATTCCGCAATTCTCTAATACTTTTGGATTAACCATTCCAGCTCCACCCATTTCGATCCATTTGCCTTTGTATTTCAAATCAAATTCAATTGATGGTTCAGTGAATGGAAAAAAGCTTGGACGAAAACGAAGATTAGTATCATCACCCAACATTTTTTTGTAAAAACTAGAAAGTATTCCTTTTAAATTTGCCATATTGATATCTTCTCCTATCAAAAGACCTTCTATTTGGTAAAACTGCATTTCATGAGTCGCATCTGTAGCCTCGTTTCTAAAACATTTTCCAGGAGCAATAATTGCAAAAGGTGGGGTCTTGCCTGATTTAGCAAAATTTTCCATAAAACGAATTTGCACCGAAGAAGTATGAGTTCTTAAAACTTTTCCGTCTTCTCCTTTAACATAAAAAGTGTCTTGCATATCACGAGCTGGATGATCTTTAGGAACATTTAATGCATCAAAATTATGCCAAATATCTTCCAATTCTGGACCGGTAGCCACCTCAAACCCCAAAGAAGTAAAAAAATTTACTGCTTCATTGATGACTACTGAGAGTGGATGTTCCCTGCCTTTATTCTTTTTTATTTCTTGATTATCCATTGGTAATTTTAATTCGTAATTGAATCTACATTCCCCTTAATCTCAATTCGCAAACATGCTCTCCTGTTCTTTCTAAGGTAAATTCATTACCGAGTTTGTCGTTTAAATGAATCTTATTGTCTTGATTGCGTTTTGTCTCTTCATAATATGCCCTCAACTCTTCTGTTTGATTTTCTCCTTGTAAATATTTTACAAAATTTCTAACCCTTTCATGAGATTCATCATATGAAATACGAATATTGTGCATTATTATATCTGACATAAAATATACATTTATTGCTATTAATATTTAGATATTAGCACAAAAAAGGTATAATTAAAATATGAAAAAAATTTACTGGATTTTAATAATCGCTTCAATCCTATTCGCAATCTTGGGCTTTTATTTAGGCTGGCTCGACAATGGCCCAAAGCCGCTATTTGGCTATTTGTAGATCAAAGCTCTTTTGCAATATTCACATTCAGTATTTTTACCGTATGCATTGTAATGACAATCTTGATTTACCCATTCTCCATTTTTAATTAAACTATCATAGTCAGATATATCTTTCACCAATAAATCAATTTCTTCTTCTGTAATATGCGTAGCGTAAAGTGAATTTTTATTTTTAATATCTTCTTCCAAAAATAAAAGTCTCGACTCTGAAACATTTTTATTTTTTTCATCACCATTTATTAAATACGAATACATTGCGAGTTGTCTCAAAAGAGAACTCATCCTTCCATTTTCTATTTTTTCAATTATATTTTTAGTTTTTGATGAGCCAGTTTTAAAATCAGTCACTCGAATAAAATCACCCCCAAGATACTCAACGAGATCAATTTTTCCATAAATATTTAAATGTGGAAATTTTTTATCTTTATATGAAACAGATTTTTCTGATTTAAAATTTGGACTAATATCTTTATAATAATTATTCACCCATCCTTCTATTGCTTCATATGCGTCCTTCCCCAGTTTTTTTATATCTTCTTCTGCCCCTTCTTTTAAAAGTCTCATATCAATAACATTTTTAATTTCTTTTTCACTTGGCAATATTGAAGCTTTTAAAATAAATTCAATTGTCGAATGCACCGCACTCCCTAAAGCCAAACTTACTCCTTTTACCTCAGGTAATTGTAAAAAGTTTCGGAAATACCATTTCCAGGGACATTCAAAAAAATTATTAAGTAAAGTTACAGAGACCCTTCGGTCAATATAATTTTCTCTAACTAATTTTTTCAAATCTTCGATAGTACTATCATTTTTCTTCTCTTGTGTTTTAGTATAAAAAAGAGGATTGTTCTCTAAGATTTCTTTTTCTGTTTCTTCAGCATTCTTTTTTAAAAAATGTAAATCGGGTAACTCACGGATAACATGTGCGACTTCCATTTCGACACCATTGTAATTTTCTTTTGCAAAAGAAATAGCACAAAACTCTTTTGCTCTTGTGATGGCAACGTATAATTCTTTTTTGGCAATTTCCACATCACGTTTACCCATATGTTCCTTTATTTTTTCAGGTAAAGTAAAACCACCCTTTTTTTCAGACATTAAAACCTCTTCATTCATATGTGCAACCCAAACACATTTATATTCAAGCCCTTTTGATTTATGCAATGTCATCACTTGCACACCAGTATCACTACCAAATTTAACAAGTTCAATGTGAGTATTATAAGATTCCAATCGATCGATATATTCTAGAAAATCTTTCAATTTTGCTTGCCCTGAGCCCGTCGAACGGGCTTGCCCTGAGCCTGTCGAATGGGTATTTCTTTCTCCAAATAAAGTTGCTAAATGAATAAAACTCCGAACAACTTCTATATTATGTAATAATTCATCATTGTTTTTTGAATTATCAATCAAAAGTTCATTACCAACAGTGCTCACGACCACTTGCAATTTTTCATTTGAAAGTTTTTCTACCCAATTTTTTAATTTATTCCCCCATTTTGCAATTTCGTTTTCACCAGCAAATAATCCCTCGTCATTACCCGAAGAAATTAATTCTTCGACACTTAAATTACTTGGTTTTGTATTTTTTAAATATACATGTGCACTAAGTGGTTTTATATTACTAGTTTTATCTAAAATTGATTCAGCAATTAAAATTGAATTAGTAGGCGAAGAAATAATTCCCAAAATTCTTCTAAATACTTCTGTCTCAGGTACTGTGAAAAGTGATAAATTTTTCCCAGATGAAACTGGTATCTCTAAATCATTCAAAACCTGAATCGCTGTACGCACTTGATAATTTCGAGGTAAAAGTAAAGCACATTCGGAAGGCTTTACTCCTTCACTTATTTTTTTCTTAAAAAATAATCCTGCTCCGATTATCTCATCCCGAGGATATGAATATTCTTCAAGAATTATTTTATGTATCCCCGCAGTGTTGCTTCTTAATTTTAGATCGGTCATTGTGCTCTTAAGCAAATCATCAGCAATGGAAAGAATGGGAGAAGTTGAACGATAATTTTCTGTTAAAATAATTAATTTTGCTTTACCAAAAAAATGAGCGAATTCTTCAAAATATGACAATGATGCACCAGAGAAACCATAAATAAGCTGACGGTCATCTCCCACCACAAAGATATTGGGCATTTCCGTTTCTTCCCAAACTGCTTTCAAAAAACTATTTTGCACTCCACTCGAATCTTGATGTTCATCAACTAAAACATATAAATAATTCTCAAGTATGTCCGCACGGACGTCTTCATATTTTTCGACTAGCTCTGTCGCATACTCCAACACATCATCATAATCCATAAAAGAAAATTCTTTTTTCTTCTCTTCATAGATACGATAAAATTTCACTACTTCTTTTGTGCGCTCAAGGGATTCAATCTTTTTTTCAATTTCTTTTTTTAATTGTCCTTTACTTTCCCCTCGTGAAGAAATAGAAGCAGGATCATTCTTGAAACTTTCTATTTCAACTTCAATGTGTGATAAAAATTCTTCGGAAGTTATACGTTCTCGTTTCAAAATTGAAATCAATTGTTTTAAATCAGCGAAATACATTGATGGATTGGCTCGTGGGCGAAGATATATCCAATCATTATTTTGTAATATTTCATCTACTAAAAATACAGCCTTATCATCACTTAATAATTCAGGAATTTTTAGAAAATCAAGTAATTCATAATGTTTTTCAATTAAAGATATCGCAAAACTATGAAATGTAGAAACCACAATTTTATCTGCATCACTGCCTACATATTGAGAAAGTCTTTCTCGCATAGCGTGAACACCTGAATTTGTAAAGGTTAAACATAAAATTCCACTTGCGTCAGTGTCCGTTTTTTTTAAAATATTCGCAATGCGCAAAGCCAACACTTGAGTTTTACCAGTACCTGGGCCTGCTATAACCATCACTGGCCCATCGATAGAGTCAACGGCCAACCTCTGCTCTTTGTTTAGTTCTTTGTATTTTTCTTCAAATTTATTCATAGTGGCAAACTAAAATATTATAAATTTTTTAAATGCATTTTAGATTTCCAAAAGAAAAATCCAATAATTAAGAAAGTCGCAAGTGGTGAAATGTATTCAGGAATTTTTATTCCAAAACTATTTAATATCATTAAAATTCCAAGTACTAAGATAGAATACATTGCTCCATTTTTCAAAAATACATATTTTTTTATTCTATCAATATTTCCAATCGTCAACTGTCGTACCATGACTGCCCCTAATCCATTCCCTATTAAGATCAAAGGTACAGAAAGAGTGAAAGCAAAAGCCCCAAGTACTCCATCAATAGAAAAAGTTGCATCAATTATTTCCAAAAATAAAAGCTTACTCAAGTCTGACCTTGTACTACTTTTTAATTTTTTCTCTTCAACTTCAGCACTTTGTTTAAAGCCATGTGTTATAAAAAATAAAGTTGACCCAATGATTGCTCCAAAAGCCATCATACTATTTTGTTTGATAGCAAGGTAAGAAATGAAAGTAAGTAAAATAGATACTACGGCATAAAACCACACCCCACTTTCCATAAAAAATTTTTCTGTCCGAGGTAGGCCAAATTTTTTATCTTCTAAGAAAAGCCAATGCAAAAATAAAAAGATTAAGAAAATTCCACCAGCAATCAATAAAATTGGAGCCGATTTTTCGATAGAATCTTTAACTGCACTATCTCCTGAAAACGCTGCCGTAAAAGCTTGAATTGGGCCCAAGGAAGGATTGAAAGCCCAAACAATAGCCCAAGGCAATACTCCTCGAACCAAAAATACCGCAATCACTAAGCCCCACATTAAAAACCACTTACGAGCCTTGGTGCCCATCGTCGCTAAAACTTCAGCATTAATTATCGCATTGTCGACAGATGAAATGGTCTCAAAGAGTGAAAGCCCGATGATTGTGATTATCGCTGAAATTAACATGCTTCTATTTTACTACATTATGATATTTTTGTCTTATTCAGTAGTCTTGCCGTCAAATTCTGGGCCGTCGGCTTCTGCCTCAGCTTTGGTGGCTCTCACCACGCCATCTTGGTGATGAGCTGGAGAATAAATCGTGTAGAGTTTTAAATCTTCACTTCCTGAAACGTTTACCACGTTGTGCTCTGCCCCACTTGGCACTATTATCGCACTACCGTCTGTGACATCATAGACATTGCCATCGATAAAAACTTTTCCATTACCTTTTTCGAAACGGAAAAATTGATCATTGTCAGTATGCACTTCCATGCCTATCTCTTCAAGAGGTTTTAAGCTCATCAAAACCAACTGGCAATGTTTGCCAGTGTATAAAACTTTTCTAAAGTTTGTATTCTCTGTTGTTTCTTTTTCTATATTTGCATTTAAACCACGCATATATTTTGGGAAATTCGTCGCAGGTGTAGTTTTTGAGAGACATTACGCAGGCTGACGAGCCGAGCATAGCAAATTTTCGAGAGAATTTTATGTGTGTCTATCAAAAATTATACCAAGAAAGAATTTCCTATTAAATTAATAATTTCGACTAATTAAAAGAAAATAAATTTATTAATGGCACTGCGGTAAACCCTATATGGCTTAGGCCCAACAAAAGCTTTGTTATTTATAAAGATTGTTGGCGTGCCGTACATATTTGTTTTATTTAATTCTTTCACCTGTGCCTCCACTGCGACTTTCGTCTCAGGACTACTTGCACACTCATTTATTTTACTTATTTGATTTGCATCAAAATTAAATTTAGTTAAAATTGTATCAATATTTTTTTTATCTAAAACATAATTCTTGTCAGTACTAAATAAATAACTATTGAAATCCCAAAATTTATCTTTATAATTTTTGCTTACGCAATATGCTGTATTCGCTAAATCGTCGGTGATAGAACCTTTCGCTGGATAATGTGCAAAAATATAATTCGCATTTTTATTTTTTACTAATTTAAGAATATCAGGATAAGCTTTACGAGAATAATCACAATCATAACATCCTATAAATACTACAGTGTCTTTCGAGCCAACTTGTTGTGTTGGGAAAGAAGACAAATCAACATTTTTAAGTGTCACATTCTTTTCTACTTTCTGCACGGTGCCACAAGTCGCCCCATCTCCTAGTGGTGTAACTTTATTATTTGCTCCACTTGGATCAAAAGCACAAAAGCCAGTAGCATTTAGACCATTACATGATCCATAAACATAGAAATTATATACTCCCCGAAATACCCAAATAGTACTACCTACCATTAAGATAAAGAATATCCAAGAAAAAATTTCATAATATTTATTCAAAACTTTCGCTAAAAAAGCTGAACGCTTCAAAACTTTTACAAGAAGCTTTCCTTTTACTTTCTCTTGAAAACCAGTATTACAAGGTCGAAATGTAACACGCTTAAAAACACAATCAAGTGCCTCTTTGGCAAGTGCTCGTTGAGATGCACTAAATATTCCCATTATTCCAAAAACAATTAAAGATATAAGACAAGGCATAATTTATAGTATTCCTAATATTTTAGTTAAACTTTTAATAAAGACCTCTGCTTCCTCTTCTGTATTGTATATATAGATTGAAACTCTCGCTGAATTATAAATATTTTTAGAATGGAACCAAGAATGCACACAATGTCGGCCTGAACGAATTGCAATATTGCTCAATTCATCAAGCATGATTGCAAATTTATGCATATCAGTATTTTCAATATAAAAATTTATAATTCCTGAACGTAACGCAGGGTCGGCTGGTCCAATAATTTTTATTTGTGGAAATTTCTGTAATCCTTCTGTAATGTATTTATTTATTTTATATTCATGTTCCTCGATATCCCTAAAATCAATTTTGCTCAAATATTTTACTGCTTCACCGAGACCAATAATGCCAGCATAGTCTTGCAAACCCGCTTCAAATTTTTCAGGACTTGGTAACATTTCATAACTATCATAGGTCGAAGACAAAACTGTATCCCCTCCAACTAAAAATGGATCAAGTTCCTCTAATAATTTATGTTTACCATAAAAAACACCAGTACCAGTCGGGCCAAACATTTTATGTCCAGAAAATGCCAAAAAATCAATATCTAATTTTTTAACATCAATCTTTTGATGAGCAATACTCTGAGCTACATCTAAGAAAACCAATGCTCCATTTTGGTGAGCAATCTTTATTATATCCTCTACGGGATTAGTAACTCCATCTAAATTTGAAGTATGTACTACTGAAACAAATTTCGCACCCTTTACCAATTCCTTAAAATTTTCCAAATTGAAAGTTCCATCTTCATGACTTGGAATTATTTTTAAAATTATTCCCGTCTTTTCTTTCAGTCGTAGCCAAGGCACAAGATTGGAGTTGTGTTCTTTGTCGGTAATTAAAACAATATCATCTTTTTTAAAATTAAAACTGTTTACCAGTAAGTTTATTCCTTCAGAAGTATTGCGAATAAAAATTATTTCTTTCTCACTACCTGCATTTATAAATTTTGCAATACTTTTCCTTGCTTCTTCTACTTTTTTAGTAGCTTTTTGTCCCATTTTATGAGGGCTTCTATTGGTACAAGCAGGAAATTCATAATAATATTCATTCATAGCCTCTACGACACAATTTGGTTTTAAACTCATACAAGCACTATCAAAATAAACTGGCACATTTTTGCCGTTTAAAAGCTTAAAATCTGACCTTATTTTATCGGTATCTATCATATATATTCGAGATTATATCATATATTTACCTAATTTTGTCCTCTTAATAGAGAATGCCAAACTAGGTACATTTAATTTTTCTCCTAGAGAATTTGCAATTCCACGAACATAAGTGCCACTACTACATTTTATTTTAAAACTTCCGATATAAAAATTATTTTCTTTTTCAAGTTTTTTCCGCCAAATTTTTAAAATTTCTTCTTGCCTGAAATCCCCGCCTCGCGTCGGCTTCCCTTCGCGAGTCGAGGCGGGCCCGTTAACTTTTTTTATTCTGTGCTCAATATTCTCAAAAAGTTTTTTATTATTTATCTTTCGCAATTTTATAAATTTTAAACTTTTAACATATACATCTCTTGTTGGTATCTCTACATCTTCCCCACCCCGCGCATATTTAAAAAGTGGTTTTCCTTTTACTGTTTTTGAAGAATAAATTGGATATTTTTGAATAAATTTTCCTGTAAAAAATTTTAGGTTATTTTTAATTTCTTTTCTTAATTCATAATTCGTAATTGTTAATTCGTAATTATTTACCTTTGGAATTCCCAATACATCATAGGTATCAGTCGCAAAGCCAAACAAAATTTCAAACTCATATTCTTTGTCTAATTTTAAATATTTTTCTTTCTTTTTTGTCTCCTCGCCTAAAAGTATCAACAAAAGACCTGAAGCCATAGGGTCAAGTCTCCCAGCATAAGTCATTTTAATTTTTTGTAACTCTTTATGTCCTGCCCTAAAAACTTCCAAACTTTCGAGTGGGGTCTCCCCTTCTTTTTTATTTAACACAATTATCTTTTTCAAAAATTTTATTCAATATGCTTCTTTCTATGAACTTCATTTTCAAGTTCGATTATTTTTTCTGTCATATCTCCTAACTCTTTTTTTATATCAGAAATAAATTGCTCTTCTCCTTTAACCTCTGTTTCTGTTTTTTGACTTAACCTTTTTTCCCCTCTTAGTCCAGAAAGTATCAACTCATTTCCAATAAAGCTTGAGGTAAATGCTCCCGTAAAGTGTAATATTAAAGTTCCAACTATAAATGACAATAGCCCGTCCCACCAAGGAGACATTACACCATCAATCGTTAAATTATTCTGAAAAATATTTAAATAAGTATGAATCTGATCAGTCGAGTGCCAAACACCGCGCCAGAATAAGACTATCCCAACCCCTACGATTAAAGCATAAAATCGTGGCCTATGACTCAAATATATTTTGATATTTTCTTCTATTTTTCCCAAAAATCCTTTAATGTATTTCATAAAAACATTTTAACATATTTACTTTCAAATATTAATCAAAATTATAGGTACAACCGAAAATTCACCATCGGTTATAAAGAAACTTAGCCAGCCCGCTTGAGTACTATACATGGCACTGCCACTATTCGGAAC
>JBAXFW010000033.1:0-9109 GCA_037139635.1 bacterium
AGTGCTATTTTTACTGACTTCTTCATTGTTTTCTAACATAAAAAGAAAAGCCTCATGGCTTTCAATCATTATAAACGATTGAGCCCAAAGACGCAAATATCAAAATATTAGACTATTTCTTTAAAAAAAATCAATTTTTATTGCTTTTCTTACCTCGGCCATAGTTTCTTTAGCTATTTTTCTTGCTTCTTTTGTTCCGTCTTCTAAGATTTTCATT
Organism: bacterium; assembly: GCA_037139635.1. GTDB lineage: Bacteria > Patescibacteriota > Minisyncoccia > Phycocordibacterales > UBA9973 > UBA9973. Next base: position 218 of record JBAXFW010000033.1, read on the forward strand.
ACCACTCTTGGGTCTTTGGCTAATTGTTCTCTCCTTTCTCGAATCGGACCAATGACGTTTTCTAAAACTTCAATTAATCTTTTTTTAATCACGACATCACCAAGCCCGCCTTTTTCATATTGTTTTTTTAGTTCAGCTACTTCTTCTTTTTTTTCATCAAAAATATCTAAATATGTAAAAACAACATTCCCTTCTACGTTACCTCTATCTTCTACATGAATGTGATTTGGATCAGTAAACATATTCATAACTTTTTTTGAAATTTCTTCTTTTGAGTCCGAAAGATAAATTCCATTGTTTAAAGATTTCCCCATTTTGGAATTTCCATCTGTTCCAATCAAACGTGTCGTTTCTGAAAGAACTGGTTTAACTTTTTGAAAAACCTCTCCATATAAAGAATTAAATTTCAAAACAATTTCATTCACTTGCTCGATAACTGGCAACTGATCTTCCCCGACAGGAATTAAATTACTTTTGCAAAATAAAATATCAGCAGCTTGAGAAATAGGATAAGCCAAAAAACCGGCTGGAACATCTTCCCCAAAACCCTTTTGTTTCATTTCATCTTTTACTGTAGGGTTTCGCTTCAAGCGAGCCAAGGTTACTAAGTTTAAAAACAAAACAGTTAGCTCAGCAATTTCAGGAATTTCAGACTGAATAAACATTATGGTTTTTTTAGGATCAATTCCACAAGCGAGGTTATCAAGTGCCACTTCTAAAACATTACCCCGTACTTTATCTGGATTCTCAGCATTGTCAGTAAGTCCTTGAATATCAGCTACCATATAATATGATTTATCAACTTCATCTTGCAGTTTCAATCTATTTTGAATAGACCCAACAAAATGACCCAAATGCAAATGACCCGTTGGACGGTCCCCTGTTAATGCAATTTTTATATCTTTAGTCATATAATTATTTTATCATACTTCAGTAAATTCAGTATAAATATTTGTCCACATTTTAATAACACATTTGATAACTTTTACTATTGGCGGATTTTTTCGTTATGCTAGAATAACTTCATGGTAAAAAATACAAAAAATAATTTACGTGTTCCGCCTCAAAATATCGATTCAGAAAAAGCAGTCCTTGGCTCCATTATGCTTAGAAAAGATGCAATGCATGAAGTGGAAGATGTTTTGACAGCTGATTCATTCTATTCCGAAAAACATAAAATTATTTTCCAAGCAATGCTTGATCTTTCTATGAAGAACGAGCCTATCGATGTGCTCTCGCTCTCGGCAAAACTCGGAGAACAAAAAATATTAAACAATGTAGGTGGTAATCAATATTTAGCAGAAATTGTAAACATTGTTCCATCCTCTGCAAGCATTAAACATTATGCTACAATCGTTCAAAAAAAATATATTTTAAGAAGTCTAATTGATGCATCAGAATATATTTCAAATCTTGCTTTTGATGAAGGTGAAGATCATATGGATGATATTTTAGATTTAGCTGAGAAAAAAATATTCAGTGTTGTTTCTTCTCCTAAGAACCAAAAATTCACAAGTCTAAAAGATGAATTACCTGAAGCCTGGTCTCGTTTGGAAAAATTACATGAACATAAAGATGCGCTTCGAGGATTACCAACCGGCTTTAAAGATTTGGACGCTTTACTTTCTGGTTTCCAAAAATCTGACCTAATTATTTTGGCGGCTCGACCTTCCGTTGGTAAAACGACGCTTGCACTTGATTTTGCTCGAATGTCAGCTATTCAACATGGAAAATCCATTGGAATATTTTCTCTTGAAATGTCATCTCAGCAACTTGTCGACCGTATGCTATCCGCTGAATCTAGGGTGAATGCTTGGAATTTGCGTACAGGAAAATTATCTGCCGATAAAGAATTTTCACAGCTTCGTGATTCGTTGGATAGATTATCTAAAGCCAAAATTTATATCGATGATACGCCTGGAAACTCCATCGTAAGAATGAAAGCTGTCGCTCGAAGACTTAAAGCTGAAAAAGGCCTTGATTTCATCATAGTGGATTACTTACAGCTTATGACTACTTCAAAAAATTATGATTCAATGGTAAATCAGGTTACAGAAATTTCAAGATCTCTCAAGAGTTTAGCTAAAGAGCTTGACGTGCCAGTATTGGCCTTGTCTCAGCTTAATCGTGCCGTAGAATCTCGCGGAGGAAAACCCAAACTATCTGACCTTCGAGACTCAGGATCCATCGAACAGGACGCCGATGTGGTCATGTTTATTCACCGTGAAGATAGAGGTAAAGATGAATCAGAAAAAACAAACATTGCAGAAATATTAATTGAAAAACACCGAAATGGTCCAACTGGAAAAGTTGATCTATTCTTTGATGAAAAAACTACTACTTTTTTAAGTCTTGAAAAAAGTAGTGTCAGTGAATTTTCAGCAACTAAATTAGCAGATGCATTAGACGAATTTTAAAAATGGATACGATTGAAAAATTAACTGAAGTATTTAAAGAATTTCCAGGAATTGGAGAGAGACAAGCAAAACGTTTTGTATATTTTTTAATGTCTCGCAATCCTGCTTATTCTGAGAATCTATCCCTATTGGTTAAGGATTTAAAAAGAGAAATATCACAATGCCGAGATTGTTTCCGTTTTTTTATAAAAAAAGACAATGAAAAAATTTGTGATATTTGTGTAAACCCGCACACTGACAATACTACACTTATGGTAGTAGAAAAAGATTCCGATTTAGAAAGTGTTCGTAAAAGTAGAACTTATCATGGAAGGTATTTTGTTTTGGGCGGGCTCGTACCTATCGTCGAAAAAAATACAAAAAATATGGTTCGCATCGATGAACTTGTAAACCATATAAAAAACCAAGCGAAATCTAATTTAGAAGAAATCATCTTGGCTTTCTCATTAAGTCCACAAGGTGACCACACCGACTTTTATGTTCGAAATCAAATAAAAAATATTGCTGATACTCATAATATTAAAATTTCATCTCTTGGGCGTGGACTCTCGACTGGCACCGAGCTTGAGTACTCAGATAACGAAACAATTAAAAATGCTCTAAAAAATAGACAATAAAAAAACCCTTGTCGTTCGTGAACGACAGGGTTATTTTATAGAAGTTATTTTAACTTGGAAGTAGGGTTGTCGATGGCCGTTTCTTCGTAGGTAACGAGACTTTTGTTTATATTTTACAACTAGAATTGTACGATTATGACCAATCTCAGTAATTTCAGCATCTACCTTTGCACCCTTGATATAAGGAGTTCCTATGGTAGTGTCTTTTCCATCATCTACTAAAAGAACCTTGTCAAAAGAAAGTTTGTCTCCTTTTTTATATTCGCCTTTTATTTTTTCAATGGAAACAAAATCTCCTGAAGAGACTTTATATTGTTTTCCACCTGTTTTTATTACTGCAAATTCCATGTGACCTATATTACAGGATAATTCTAAAAATTGCAACTACTATAAATGTAAAACTATTTATACTTGAAAATAGCTTGGTGCAAACCAGTCTTTTTGCTATAATTCACTTACATATGCAAACAAAAACCATGGAGCGTTATTTCTTTTTTAGTCTATTATTTTTAACTATCTTTTTTACTTTTGTTATTTTTAAACCGTTTTGGATTGTCTTAGTATTAGGTGCTTCTTTATCTATAGTTCTATATCCAGTTTATGAATGGTTTATAAGAAGAAAATTACCAAGCTGGCTATCATCTTTTTTAACTGTTCTTATTTTTACAATTGTTTTAGGTGGTCCAATATTTGGAATAGGAATTTTAGTTTTTAATCAATCCCAAAGTGTATATCATCTCGTAATAAGCGGTGGCAACACTGGACCCTTTATGGATTCAATTAGTAATACTATAAATAAATCTCTACCTGAAGGAATTACTTTTGACTTAAATCAAAAAGTAACTGACTTTGTTTCTTTTTTATCAAACAATATTGCAAATATTTTTACCACCACGCTCTCAACAATTTTTTCTTTTATTCTTCTTTTGTTGACCATATTTTATTTTCTTAAAGATGGTGCCATGTGGAAAAGAGAGTTAGTAAAATTAAGCCCCCTTTCTGATATCTATGATCAAAAAATAATTAATCGTCTTTCTCAAACTATCAATGGCGTAATTAAAGGCTCTGTATTAATTACTATTATTCAAGGAATCGCGCTCGGAATCGGGCTTTCCATTTTCAATGTACCAAACCCAGCTCTATGGGCAGTAGTTGGAGCAATAGCTTCTTTCGTGCCAATCGTGGGGACAGCACTCGTTTCTGCTCCAGCAATATTTTTCTTATTTATAACAGGACACTTAGTATCTGCTATAGGACTTTTAATTTGGGCAGTTCTTGCTGTTGGATTAATCGATAATCTTTTGAGCCCATTAATATTTAGTAGTAAAATTAAAATTCCTCCATTCATAATTTTATTTTCAGTATTAGGAGGACTCTCACTCTTAGGCCCCGTCGGATTATTGATTGGCCCATTAACAGTCAGTCTTCTTTACACACTAGTGTCAATATATCGAAATGAGTTCAAACAAAATACAACTTTATAATACCCTAAGTAGGAATAAAGAAGATTTCACCCCAATTGTACCCGATGAGGTTAGAATGTATTATTGTGGACCAACTGTTTATGCTTATCCTCATATAGGCAATTACAAAGCTTATATCTTTGCTGATACTTTAAAAAGAACACTTCTTTACTTAGGATTCAAAGTAAATCACATAATGAACATAACTGATGTGGATGACAAGACTATTCGTGATTCTCAAAAAGAAAATAAACCACTGAAAGAATTTACCGAATTTTATACCAAAGAATTTTTTAAGGACATAGAGTCGCTAAATATTTTGAAACCAACAAAGTTTACTAAAGCCACCGACTATATAAACGAAATGGTAAAAATCATTAAAAATTTATTAGAAAAAAAACTCGCTTATCAAAGCACGGATGGAAGTATTTATTTTGATATCAACAAATTCAAAAATTATGGCAAACTTTCAGGAATTACACTAGATCAATTAAAAGAAAACGCTTCCGGTAGAGTAACTAATGATGAATACGACAAAGAAAATGCGCAAGATTTTGCCTTATGGAAAGCTTATGATAAAAAAGACGGTGATGTTTTTTGGGAAACAGAGTTGGGTAAAGGACGTCCAGGTTGGCATATTGAATGTTCCGCTATGGCGATAGAAAATCTCGGCGAACAAATAGATATTCATACAGGTGGAGTTGATAATATTTTTCCGCATCATGAAAATGAAATTGCTCAATCAGAAAGTTATACCGAAAAACAATTCGTAAAATATTGGATGCACAATGAATGGGTCCTTGTGGACCAAAAAAAGATGTCAAAATCTTTTAATAATTTTTACACATTGCGAGATATTATGGAAAAAGACATAAGCCCTGTAGCCTATCGCTTTTGGCTTTTAATGGCAAGCTACCGCACAAGAGTTAACTTCGTATGGGAAGCGCTCACGGGTGCAGAAGTCGCCTTAAAGCGCCTTTATAGGCTGTACAATGAACTTGGTAATGATGTTGGGAATATTAATGAAGATTATAAAAATAAATTTAAAGAATTTTTAGAAGACGACTTAGATACACCAAGAGCTTTGACTGTACTTTGGGATTTAATGAAAGATACTAACATTTTAAATGCGGACAAAAAAGCAACTGTTCTTGATTTTGATAAAGTTCTTGGTCTTGGTTTTGAAAATCTTAAAGAAGAAATAATTCCTCTAGAAATAATCAGACTTGCAGAAGAGCGTGAGCTTGCGCGAAAAAATAAAGATTTTAAAAAATCTGATGAATTAAGAAAAGAAATAAATTCCCAAAGTTACGAAGTGAAAGATGCTTCTTCGGGTTTTACTATCACTAAACTATAAATTAATGAAGTCGGACTTCATTAATTATATTTCCCATGGGAAATTTTTATTACCGAAATGTCCCCATTTTGAAGTTTCAGAAAATTTAACAGTATCTAATTTCAATAATTCCTTTATACCTCTTGGGGTTAAATTATAACCTTCTATCTTTTTTTCTACTCCATCTATTACTGCGACGGCCATGACGGGCTCTGGTTTCCCTATTGCATATGCAATTTTAACGAAAACTTCTCTAGCTTTTTCTTTTCTTATAAAATCTTTTGCAATTTTTCTTGCAATGTACGCACCTGAGCGATCAACCTTTGTATAATCTTTTCCAGAAAATGATCCACCTCCAATTGAAACTTCGGGTCCATAATTATCAATTATTAATTTTCTACCAGACAATCCTGTGTCTGCATCAAAACCACCAATATTCCATTCACCGGCAGGATTTATTAAATATTGCACCCCGTCGCTCGAGAGCGATTGAGGCTCTTTTTCTATAATAATTTTCACAAGTTGTAACAAATCTTCATTTTTTGAATTCTGAAAACTCACTACAACTGTTTTTATTTTCTCACCATCGAGAGTTACTTGAGTTTTACCATCATATGGGTATTTTTCATAAACTTTCTGACATAAATTTCTAGCCAAATCATATTCGCGAGGCAACATGCTTGTAGTATCGCTAGTTGCATAACCTTTCATGATGCCTTGGTCGCCAGCCCCACCAATGTCTACTCCTTGTGCAATTTCAAGACTTTGTTTAGATAAATTTATTATTACTTTAAAATTTTCTCCAACGATTTTTTTAACAATTTGTTCAACATCAGGGTTAGCACTACTAGTAACTTCACCATTAATTGTAACTAAATTATGACCTCCCATGACTTCAACTGCTACTCGACTATTTTTATCACCTTCTAAATATGCATCTAAAATACTATCTGCAATAAAATCACAGATTTTATCTGGATGTCCTGGACTTACAAATTCTGCTGTTTTAATACTCATATAAAATAAAAATTCCTCATAATTGAGGAAAGATTTTTTACGCATGACTAGTACGTACCTATCTTTCCTTGCGAATTAACGCTTGGTTGGATTTAGCACCTTACTTTTGCAGGTTGCTGAGCGAGTCACAAGGCCAATTCCTTCATCGCTACTCTTGATATAAACTATTAAATTATAAATAAACAATACCAAATTCACACTTAAATGCAAATTTATTATTTAGGTTCTTGCTGAGTAATACAATGAATTGCGCCACCACCATAGATAAGATCTCGGCAATCGATACCAACAACTTTCCTGTCAGGGAAACATGTTTTTATTATTTCAATTGCTTTATCATCATTTTCATCATTAAAAATTGAAACTAAAACAGTTTTATTACCTATATAAAAATTACAATATGACACAGGAGCTTGTTTACCACTATGTTCTTTATCACCCTCATCATAATTCATATGAGGCATAGGTAATTTTACTATTTCAAGCTTATTTCCATCTTGGTCAAGGGCATTCATTAAAATTTCATAATTTTCATTTAATCTTTCATAATTTTCATTATTTATATCATCTTCATAAGCGCACAAAATTTTTGTAGGACTGACAAAACGAGCAATTTCATCAATGTGTCCATCGGTATGATCATTCACTAATCCTTTTTTTAACCAAATGACATTACAAGCTCCGATAAATTTTGACAAAAATAAATTATTTTCTTCTTTTGTTTTTCCTTTATTGCGATTTTCCAACAAACATTCTTCTGTCGTTAAAATTGTACCCTCGCCATTGGAATCTATTGCTCCACCTTCAAGAACAATTCCAGTATCAATCATATTAAATTTAACAGAATTTTCTAAATCTAAAAAAACATTGTTATCAGTAAAAAGTTCTGGAAATTTACCCCCATAACAATCGTAAATCCATTTTACCCAAGATTTATTTTCTTTATTTTTTACAAAAATGGGACCATAGTCACGTACCCAGACATCAAAATATTTTGCATGATAAAAAATAATTTTTGACAAATCAATACCAATTTCAAGCATTTGAGTTTTAATTTTTTTTTCTTCTATTTCGTCTAAAACTAATAACTTAATAAACTCATCATGATGTAAATTTTTTATAATATCTAAATATATTTTTTTAATATTATTTATTTTATTTTCGAAATAATCATCATCGTTCGGCCAAGCAAGCCAAGTGGCCTCTTGTTCTTCCCATTCGCCGGGTATTCTGAAATTATTTTCTATTTTTGTTTGCATTATTTTTTTTAGTTAAATCCTTATAGGTATCAGTGCGACGATTACGCATAAACCCCCATTCTTTTTCAATTATTTTATTTGTTGCTAAATCAATTTGAGCCATAACTATCTCATCATTTTCACTACTTCCTTTTTTAATTACTTTTCCAAAAGCATCACAAATAAATGATTGACCCCAAAATTTTAACTTATTTTCTACGCCAGTTCTATTTACGGCTACTACGTGTAAACTATTTGCTATAGCATGAGCTCTCATACTTGTCTCCCATGCATCATGCCAATCACCTTCTTGTTCTTTTACATCTACAATATTTCCTATCGCAGTAGGATAAAAAACTATATCAGCTCCGAGCATTTTTACAGTTCGAGCTGCTTCAGGAAACCACTGGTCATAGCAAATCAGTACAGCAAAGGTAGCATATTTAGTTTTATAAATTTTATAACCAGTATCACTTTCCTCAAAATAATTTTTTTCATAAAATAGTGGGTCTTGTGGAATATGAATTTTTCTGTAAGTTGGTAATAATTTTCCATCAGTATCTATTACCACAGCTGAATTGTGATAATTCCCCTTTTTGTCTTTTTCATAAATTGGCACGATTATCACTACTTTGTATTTCTTAGCAATTGCCGAAAAAACTTTAGTTGATTCGCCAGGAATACTTTCACAAAATTTATTTTTATTAACTTTTTTATATTGTGGAAAATAAGGGGTCTTGTAAAGCTCCTGTAAACAAATTATTTCAGCCCCTTCTTGAATAGCCTGTTCCACCATTCGAGCAG
>JBAXFW010000034.1:0-9072 GCA_037139635.1 bacterium
CCTCTTTGTCCATTATGTCCGTGACCATGTACATGGCACATATAAGCTTATTTGTTTTAGTATAGGACCCCAAATGAAAGCCCCCTGCTTCATGCAGAGCAGACACTTTTTTGTCCTTAATAAAGAGATTATAAGAGGTGTCTCTTAAGTCATTTTTAAGATTTTTATTTTCCTCTAACATGCTGTCCATTATATATAAAAGACAGGACATGTCAATATTTCTCAAAGACAATAAGTCGCTATGTATTTGTAGTGGGGATATAAGAAGAGAAGGTTTTCGCCTGCGGACATGAAAGCTCTCGCCTTGTTTGCTAAAACAGCATTATTCCCCTTTTCGTATTTTAAATTTGCATAGTAAAAATTAAATAGTTATTTTATACTGCACAAAAATTTTCTACTGAAAATTTTCTCTGTCCGTCGTCGACACTCCTACCAAGGCAGCCTAAAACAACTATTTTATTTTTACTCTTTTCACTAAAATTTTTTGCTTATTTATCAATATGTATTTTTGTGATAAAATGACTTTATGGCAAAAAACTCAAAACAAAAAACTCCCATAGCAAACAAAAAGAAAATAAAAAATGTCGTACAAGAAAACAGATTAAAAACAGAAACAAAACATGGAATTTTAGCAATCGTATTTTTTGTTTTGGCACTCTTTCTTTTGATGTCCGCTTTCGATTTCGCTGGCCGAGCTGGAAAATTTTCTTATCAAATATTTTACTATTTATTCGGTCTCGGATATTGTCTCCTGCCAATTCTTTTTGTCTTACTTGGATCCTCTTTTGTTAAGTCAGAAAAACCAAAAGTTGGGCTCACTCGATCCATCAGTTCCTTTATGTTTTTGCTGTCTGGTTTGGGTATCATAGATATCGCTGGAGGCAATGACGCAGGAGGATTTTTAGGAAAAATTTTATCGACTCCTTTCGTATCTTTATTTGATGTTTATGCCAGTATTATTTTTCTCGGAGCAATTTTAATTATTTCTATTTTAATAATGTTTGATGCAAAACCAGCCCTCATTCCATTCTTCAAAAAGATAGCTTCCTTATTTAGAAAAGAACCTTTTGTTGAAGAAGAAAGTGATGAGGAAGAGGAGGAACCCTTCGACTCTGCTCAGGGTGATTCTTTAGAAAAATCTAAAGAATCAGAAAGTGCTACTACTAAGGTAAAGAAAGCTCTGGGTATTGATAAAAAAATTGAAGAAAAAAAAGAGGAGGAAGAGGAAATGCCAATTAAGAAAAGAAAAGTTGGCTTAGTTTCAAACTATGTTCCTCCCCCACTTAGCTTGCTCGCTGAAGATCAAGGTAAACCAAATACTGGTGATGTAAAAGCAAATGCCAATATTATAAAAAGAACACTTGCAAACTTTGGAATCGAAGTTGAAATGGATGAGATAACTGTCGGACCTACTGTCACTCGTTATGCTTTGAAGCCCGCAGAAGGAATGAAGCTCTCTCGTATCGTAGGGTTACAAAATGATTTATCCCTTGCTCTTGCTGCTCACCCAATTAGAATCGAGGCTCCAATTCCTGGTAAGTCTTTAGTTGGAATTGAAATTCCAAATAAATCAAAATCAATCGTTGGACTTGCGACAATGCTTTCAGATGAAAAATTCCAACACGCACAAAAACCTCTCACCGTCGTATTGGGTCGTGGTATCTCTGGTAAAGCAATTTTTGGAAACTTGGCAAAGATGCCTCACTGCTTGGTCGCAGGTACTACTGGCTCAGGAAAATCTGTCACTATCCACTCAATGATCACTTCCCTATTATATAGAAATGGCCCAGATGATTTGAAATTTATTTTAATTGACCCAAAGAGAGTTGAGCTTACTCTTTACAACAAGATTCCACACTTACTTACTCCGGTCATTACTGATCCTAAAAAAACGATTCTTGCTTTGAAATGGGCTGCTAAAGAAATGGATCGTCGTTATGATATCTTAGAAGCTGAATCCGTACAAAATATCGAATCATATCACGAAAATGTTTTTGGTAAGGGTCCAAAGAAAATGAGAAAAAATGCAGATGGTAGTGAAACCGAAATAAATGCTGACCGTATGCCATATATCGTAATCATGATTGACGAACTTGCTGATATTATGACTTCTTATCCAAGAGAGCTCGAGTCTGCAATCGTGCGACTTGCTCAAATGTCTCGAGCTGTCGGTATACATCTTGTGCTTTCTACTCAGCGTCCAGAGGTAAATGTTATTACTGGATTGATTAAAGCAAACATTCCTGCTCGTATTGCTTTAAAAGTTTCTTCTCAGATAGACTCACGAACAATTCTTGATGCAGGAGGTGCTGAGAAATTACTCGGTGCGGGAGATATGCTTTATTCTTCAGGAGAAGCTCAACCAGAACGTTTACAATCTGCTTACGTCTCAGAAGGAGAAGTTAAAAAAGTTGTAAAATACCTTGCTGACGCATATAAAGATGAAGTATTAGAAGAAATATCAATCTCTAGTGGTTCCCTCTCAGCTGATAAATCTATTTTCGAAAGTACTCTTGGAGATGACGAAGAAGAAGATGAAATGTATGAAGAAGCTCGTGAATGTATTATTCAAGCTGGTAAAGGTTCAACTTCTTATTTACAAAGAAAACTAGGCTTGGGTTATGCAAGAGCAGCCCGACTTATGGATTCACTTGAAAAAAATGGCGTTATTGGTCCATCCGATGGTGCAAAGCCTAGAGAAGTACTTGAAAAAATAAATCGAGACGAAAATGGTAATAATGTAATCTAATGAATAAGGATGCAAAAAAAATATTAAAGATAAGTCTCGTTTCTGTTTTTTTTATTTTTATCTTAGTTTTTGCCTTCTTTAATTCCAAAGACATAATTTTTGGTGTTAAAATAAAAAATGTAAGTATTGCCAACTACCCCGCAGAAACATATATGAAAGTCACAGACAATATCATCAAAGTTACTGGTGTCGCCAAAAATGCTGTTAAATTAAGCCTAAATGGCCGTGAAATATCAGTAGATCAAAAAGGAAATTTTGACGAGACAATAGCCCTATCTTCGGGGTATAATCTAGTAGACATTCGAGCCCAAGACAAATTTGGGAAGGTAGATGAAAAAAATTATAAATTAATTTATTAATAGCAAGAATCATAAAATTTGTTGCAGGTGTAGTTTTTTATAGACATTGTGCAGGGCGACGGCCCGAGCATAGCAAATTTTCAGCAGAAAATTATGTCGTGTCTAGAAAAAACTATACCAAGAAAGAATTTTATGATTCATAAAATATTATGCAAAAGAAAAAAGATAAAAAAGAAGACAAGACAGTAGGAGTGTCTATGCTCGACGACACACTAAAAGCAATTCAAGCAAAATTTGGCGAAGGATCAATTATGAAAATGGGTGATTCTCCAAAAGTTGATTTGAATGTTATTCCTACCGGCTCACTAGGCCTAGATATGGCTCTCGGAGTCGGAGGTATCCCCCGCGGAAGAATCATTGAGATATTTGGACCAGAGTCATCTGGAAAAACTACTCTCGCATCTCATATCGTAGCGGAAGCTCAAAAGCTGGGAGGCATATGTGCCTACATTGATGCTGAGCATGCTATGGATCCTGAATACACTAAAAAACTTGGAGTAAAAATAAATGACTTACTAATTTCTCAACCAGATACAGGTGAACAAGCACTCGAAATTGTCGAGAGCTTAGTCCGTACAGGCAAAATCGACGTCATCGTTATCGACTCTGTCGCAGCCTTAACTCCAAAAGATGAAATTGAGGGAGACATGGGAGCATATCATGTCGGTAAACAAGCGCGTCTTATGTCTCAAGCACTTCGAAAACTTACTGCTATCGTCGCAAAATCAAAAACAGTCGTTATCTTTATCAATCAAATCAGAATGCAGATTGGAGTAATGTTTGGGAATCCTGAAACTACTCCAGGAGGTAAGGCTTTGAAATTTTACACTTCTATCCGACTCGATATCAGAAAAATCGCTCAAATTAAAAAAGGAGAAGACGTAGTCGGTTCACGCACTCGAGTAAAGGTAGTAAAGAATAAAGTGGCTGCTCCATTCAAACAAACAGAATTTGATATCATTTACAACGAAGGTATCTCGCGTGAAGGTGAAATCATTGCCCTCGGTGAGAAATATAAAGTTGTCGAGAAAAGTGGTAACTCATATTCATATACACCTGAAAAAGAAGGAAGTGAGAAAGTTAAACTTGGTGTTGGCTATGATTCAACTAGAAAATTCTTGAAAGAAAAAGAAAATTCAAAAATTGCGGATCAAATCCTAAAAGAAATACGTAAAAAGTTTGCTGAAGAAATCTAGGATTTCAACCCTCCCCTCACCCGGGAGGGTTTTTTATTTTTATTTTAAGTTTGATTTTATCGTTTATTCTGCTAGTATAAAGATATTAAACATTAATCATAAAAAATATGGCTACATTAGAATATAGTGAAATAAGAAGTGGAAAAATAATATTACATGATGATGAACCCTGCGAAGTCGTTGACTCTCATGTTGCTCGTACTCAACAGCGAAAACCTCAAAACCAGGTCAAATTGAGAAGTCTGATATCTGGAAAAGTATTCCCTGCTACTTATCACGTTTCTGATAAAGCAGACGAAGCAGATATTGAAAAAAGAGATGTTAAGTTTTTATTTCAAAATAAAGGAGAATTTTGGTTTTGTAGTCCCACTGATCCTGCCGATCGTTTCAAGCTTGATGAAAATCTTCTCGGAAGTACAGCCAAGTTTCTGAAATCTAATGAGACTGTCTCCGCTTTAATTTGGACAAATGATGATGATGAAGAAAGAACTATTGGCCTCAAGCTTCCTATTAAAATGGAATTCAAAGTCAAAGAAGCTCCCCCTGCAGTCCGAGGTGACACTTCCAAAGGAGGCATCAAGGTAATAATCTTGGAAAATGGAGCAAAACTAAATGCACCAATGTTTATCAACGAGGGAGATACCATTCGAGTAAATACTGACACTGGTGAATACGTAGAAAGAGTCTAAAAGGTAAGATTTTAATCTCAAAAACGTCTTCTGAAATGAAGGCGTTTTTTGATAACTAGTCTTGACTTTTTTGGTATGTATGATATATTACGAGAGTATTTTGTTATTTAAAAACATTCATAGTTTTGGATAGGTTTGGCAAAAAGTCCCTCAATATTAAGAATATCTTAGTGTTTTGAGACTTTTTGCCTAAATCTCTCAAATTTTTCTAACCGGAAGCATAAAGTTAAGTCTTCCATAAAACAAAAACGCTATGAAAAAAATAGCAAAAATTTTGGCTATGTTGGTCATTCTGACCATTTCGGCCAAAGCACAGATTACAGCTGAATCAACCTATTCTAATGTGCCAGGCGCCGATTTTTTCGGATTAGTACATCTTAAAAACTCGGGCGATAAGTACGTCTGGGTAGGGTCGGCTACTCCAAAAGAAGTAATCTTGTATAACTTAGATCATTCAGTGTGGAAAACGATTAATCTATCCTCCTTCCCTGGAAGCTATGTACTTACACAATACACATCAGAAGAAATGTTCACCACTGACGGAAAAGTTTGCCTACTACTTGTGGCATACAATGTCATTGGTGCTTCGTGCGCCACTATCATCGTAAACGAAAACAGCCAGGTAGTATTCCAAGAGTTAAATTTTTTTCCTAATGAATATTCAGGTTCACCGGCAATTTTTAATACCACGGACGGTGTAAAGATGCGCCTTATTAGGAGTGACACCGCAAAACAAGCAAAAATTTATGGATTACCTGGTATTATTACCTCAACACAGGAAACCAATGACATCAGCAATGGATCATTAAGTGCTTTTCCCAACCCGACGGCAGGAATCGTAACTATTAAGTATGATTTACCTGAAGGAAATAATTCCGGTGAAATAACGCTAAGCAACAGCTCGGGCCAGCAGATAAATAACTTCAAGGTCGATAAAACATTTAATGACCTAAGAATTTATACTTCCGACATGCCAGCTGGAATATATTTTTGGCAATTAAAATCTGGGAACTATAAAACAACCCAGAAAATGATTGTTGTGAAATAATATTTCGCGACAATCAAAAGCCTCACGGTATTCGTGAGGCTTTTTTTCTTTCCAAAATAATCAACAAAAAATCCCACAGGTCAGACCTGTGGGATTTTTTCTAATTTTTTATTTAGCTACGAATGGAAGTAGACCCATAAAGCGAGCGTGTTTGACGGCTGCTGTGAGCTGTCTCTGGTTCTTGGAAGTGACCCCTGTGCGCTTATGGCTCATGATTTTACCATTTGGATTTAAAAATTTCTTTAGAATCGTTACATCCTTGTAGTCTATGTGTTTTATATTGTTTGCTGAAAAATAATCTTGTTTCATTTTTTTAATTTAAATTCGTAATTCGTAATTAATAATTCATAATTGCTTAGAATGGAATATCTTCTGGGTTAATGTCTTCCTCTGGATATTCGATTGAATCTAGTTCTTCTCCCCCTTTTTGTTCACTTACTTTAGCGGGAGCACTATTTGTCTTTGGAGCACTACTACCACCTTCCGACCCTCCTCTTGGACCAAACTGGGTACGATCAGCAATGATTTCCGTTCGGTATTTTTTCTCACCACTTGTCTTGTCATCCCAACTTCTTGTCTGCATTCTTCCTTCGACAAGTATTGAACTTCCCTTTTTCATATACTGCGCTACTGTCTCTGCTTGTCTTCCGAAGACTACAACATTGTGGTAATCAGCTGATTCTTGTCTTGCTCCATTCTTGTCTTTCCAAACACGATTTGTGGCAAGAGAGAATGAACAAACTTTTATTCCAGACGGCAATGATTTCAATTCGGGATCGCGAGTAAGATTTCCTATAACAATGGCTTTATTTAAATACATATTATTAATTATAAATTATTAATTGATAATTATGCAGCTATCATTGCATCGATTTCTTTATCTATTTCTTCTTTATTAATTTCTACTTCCTCTTCTGACTCAGCACCCTTTACGACTGGAGCTTTCTTTCGAGGAGCAATATCTTTATGCACAAATCTCTTTGCGGCAATTGTATTTTCTTTTACTGTTTTCAAAACCAAAAATCTTATAATTTTTGAATCTAAGTCCAATTTCTTTTTTAAAGAAATAATTTTTTCAGCACTCATGTAAAATTTCATCCAGCCAAAATATCCAGTACTGTATTTGCTTCGTACGTTTTGAACTGTTTTCTGCATAGTATAAGCAAGATTTATCATTCCAGGCATTTCATCAGAGATCATAACACCATCAAAAGAAGAAATAAGTTCTTTTAAATTGCCATAAACTGCACCTACTTCCTCTTCAGGAATAGAAGGCACTAATAAATAACCTACTTCGTAGACCTTTAAATCTCCACCTCCAATTTCTGGGGCAGAAGTTATATCCTTGTCATTATTTTCATTTTCTTGCATAAACTGTATACTAGCAAAAAATTTTTAAAAAGTAAACCCCGCTATACTATATAGCACTTAATTCCACAAAGAAGGACGAGCCTTTGTCTTTACCTTCCGACTCTGCCCAAACGCGCCCCTTATGTGCTTCTACAATCAACTTAACTGAATAGAGTCCATAACCAGTGCTATTTACATTTGTTTTGACAGATTCTTTTCCCCTACCCCCTTCTTTAAAGAGATTATTTTTATCTTCAGTGGTTATTCCGATTCCTGTATCTTTTACAGAAAACATTATTTTCTTTCCTTCTGGAGTCGCTTGATCTTTTCTTTCTAGTGAAACTATTATTTTACCAGTCTTAGTATAATAAGTAGAATTATCTATCAGATTATTAGTAACTTCTTTGAGCCAAAAAGAATCTCCGTTCATCGTATAATCTCCTTCTTTAATGTTTACCTCTAATTCCAAACCTTTTTTATTTATTGCTTCTTTTTTTTCTTCAATTGTTTGCAATAAAATATCTTTAAAAGAAGTTGGCTTCATTTCATATTGGATTGTTCCATTTTGTAAATTAGCAGCATTCAAAATCAAATCAATTGTCTTAACGCCCAAATTGTCTGAATCGAGACCCATTTGAGCAGCTTTTTTAACTTCAGGACTTATTTCTCCAAACATTCCATCAATCAAAGCAGCAAAAATATATTTTGAGTGAGTAAAAGAACCCTTAACTTTATGATTGATAAGATGCATCAGACTCTCTCTCTGTTGAATAACATTTTGCAAATCAGCATTCAGTGAAGCTAATTCTTCTTTTTGTTTTATTTCTCGATTAACAGACTTAATAAGAAAAACTCCAAAAACCATAGCTCCGACAAAAGTAATTCCAGTTAAAACAAAATTTGTCTTTGTTTTAATAAAAAAGAATTGAGTACCGATAAGTGCTGTAAGCCCCCACACCAATGCTTGAGTTGCGATAAGCTTAACATTAAAAGCTTTAAACTTAACAATTAAAACTCCGATAAAAATTATAAATATAACCATGCCGAACATACCATATAACTCTATAGAATAAGAATCTGTTATACCAGCAGCAGTTATGTAATCGACGTAATATCCAATCCCAGAGAATAATGTAAGGAAAGAAACCACTCCAGTACCTACCAAAATTATTTGCTTTTTAAAAACTGGGTCTGATTTTTTATAGTAATAAATTGATAATCCAATGATCCATAGAACTGAAAATAACCCAAGAAGACGATAATAAGAAACAAAAATAAAACCTACATACTCTGCGCTACCACAAATATTTAGATCAAACCCAGATAAGTTCATTGCAGTTGGCGTTACAACAACAGCAGGAATAAGTACAAGTAAATATATTATTTTTTCTATAAGTTTTATATCATTACCTTTTCTTAAAAAAACTGAAACAAAATATACGGAACTTACTGCTATAAGTGATGAAATAATCCCCAAAAATGACCAAAAGAATACTATTGTATTGCTATTGATATTTGTCCAAAGTATAAGAACGAAAAATGCCCATAATGCAAAAAAAGTTGTTATTGCTAATATTAATTTATTTAAAAGCAATGTTGGATTTTTTTTAAAAATAAAAATTCCAAAAGGAAATGATATCAAAAGTGCGGGCATGTAAGAGTAATACAGTAGAGGTGGCAC
>JBAXFW010000035.1:0-9013 GCA_037139635.1 bacterium
TTAAAGTTTATAGCTAGTGGTGAAATTAAAAAAATTATTTATGTAAAGAATCGTTTAGTTAATATTGTTCTATAATGAATAAAATTTTAAGAATTTTTACGAGAGATTTTGGAAATATTAATCAAGCGGCAATTTTGCTTGGATTTTTTACTTTACTTTCTCAAATATTAGCTCTTTTCCGTGATCGTGCAATCGCCCATTATGTTGGACCAGGAGCAAATCTCGATGCGTATTATGCAGCTTTTAGAATCCCAGATTTAATTTTTATTTCAATTGCATCCCTTGCTTCTATCACGGTATTAATTCCTTTTATTGTAGCTAAAATGAAGGGTGACGAAGTGACACCCGAGGCTCGAAATTTTATCAATGAAGTTTTCACTGTATTTTTTGGAGCGATAGTATTAGTTTCTTTAATTGCATTTTTATTAATGCCATATTTAGTGCATTTTATTGCACCTGGTTTTTCAGCATTTATGCAAGGGAAGGTGATAATGATTTCTCGTATTATGTTGCTTTCTCCAATTTTAATGGGACTTTCTAATCTTTTTGGTACGATTACTCAGCTTTTTAGAAAATTCTTTATTTATTCCTTAAGTCCAATTTTTTATAATTTAGGAATAATTTGCGGTGTAATCTTTCTATATCCAATTTTTGGTATATATGGAATGGCAACAGGTGTCGTTCTCGGAGCTTTTTTCCATTTTTTAATTCAAGCACTAGCGTCTTCTTCATGTGGCTTTACACCAAGAATGTCATTTAAAATTAATTTTAAGGAAATAAAAGAAGTTATTTTAATATCATTGCCAAGGACATTAGGGCTTGCTTTTAATAGCATTGCGCTTATCGCAATCATTGCACTTGCTTCATTTTTAAAGAGTGGTTCTATTTCTGTATTTAATTTTTCATTTAATTTACAGTCAGTGCCACTCAATATTATCGGAGTATCTTATGCCGTTGCAGCTTTTCCGACCTTAGCTCGATCGTTTTCATCAGGCAAAAAAGAAGAATTCAAAATACATTTGAAATCTGCTGCTCGACAAATTGTTTTTTGGTCTTTACCGATAACTTTTCTTTTTATTGTGCTTCGAGCCCAAATCGTACGTGTCATCTTAGGTTCAGGATCTTTTTCTTGGGAGAATACACGTCTCGTCGCTGCTTCTTTAGCAATATTTTCATTTTCAATTTTAGCTCAAGGAATGACTGCATTGCTCTCGAGAGCATATTATGCGGCCGGGAATACAAAGCGTCCACTCTCAGTTAATTTAATGTGTTCAATTTTTATAATTTTATTATCTTATTTATTAATTAATTTATTTAATTACTCTTTATTCTTTCGATATTTTATTGAGTCCTTGTTAAAGGTTACGGATATTCCAGGTACAGCGGTGTTGATGTTACCCCTTGCGTATTCTATTGGAACAATTCTTAATTTTATTTTGCATTGGATTTTTGTTAAAAAAGATTTCATGGAGAATGAACCATTTATTGCAAAAACATTTTTTCAAAGTTTAGGAGCGTCATTTTTTATTGGGGTCATCTCTTATTTAGGTTTAAATATTCTTTCTCCAATTTTGGGAACGACAACTTTCTGGGGAGTATTCTTGCAAGGATTTATTTCTGGCATTTTAGGAATTTTTACTGGTATTTTGATCTTATTGTTATTTAAAAATGAAGAATTAAAAGATTTAATTAAAACATTAAAATCCAAATTTTGGAAAGCAAAATTCATCGTTCCAGGACAAGAAGAATTATAAGTCTCTACATTTTTTGTTTTTGTGGTATAATATAGAAATTGGACATGCAAATGCCCAATTTTAGCTTTATTAATAAAGATATATGGAAGAAAAAGATTATTCAAATTTGCACCGAGGTTTAGTGCTTAAAAGTTTTTGGAAAGTTATTAAAGGGTATAAAGTATCTTTTTTTTCAGTTATCTTTTTTATAATACTTTTTTCTGCTTTGGATGTGTATGTGCCATTACAATACTTAAAACTTTGGAACGTATTGAGCGTAAATGATTTTACTATAATAAGTGCAGCTAAATCAATAGTTATTATAATTTTAATATTAAAATTATCGGGCTGGGTCATGCGCCGAATTGTGGGTTTTTCTTTGGCATATTTTGAATCGAATGTTATGGCTGGTCTTCGTGAACAAGGATTTTCATACATGATAGGGCATTCACATTCTTTTTTTACAAATAATTTTAGTGGGTCATTGACTCAAAAAATAAATAAATATGCACGTGCTTTTGAAAGGTTAACAGATAAAGTTGTTTCTGATGGTTTACCACTTCTTGTTCGTGGAATTGGTACGATTATTGCTATTTATACTTTATTTCCTAAATATGCTCTTATTTTAGGAGTATTTTGTATAATTTTTTTATTGACAGCTCTAATCTATACTAGGTGGAAATTGAAATATGATGTTTTGTCAGCTTTAGCAGATACGAAGACGGTAGGAGTTATTGCTGATTCTATCGGAAATCATTCCTCCATTCAGTTATTTACGGGACATAAGTATGAACAAGTTCGAGTGGGAGAAACAATCCAGCAACAAAAAAAGGCAACTTTATTTAATTGGTATTTATGGGAGGGGCTTACTACTTTGCAGAGTTTTTATTCAGTTGTAATTGAATTTATTATTTTTTGGGTTGCACTGGGGGATTGGAGACTTGGATTAATGACATTACCCATAATGGTTTTGTTGCAAAATTATTTAGTACGCTTAATAGATAATCTTTGGAGTTTTGCGGGCATTATCCGTACTTTTTATGATAGTTTTGCTGACGCCCAAGAGATGGCGCTTATTTTAGATAAACCTTATGAAATAGTTGATGGCCTAATTAATGATATTAAAGATACAAAAGGAGCAGTTTCTTTTGAGGATGTAACTTATATTTATAAAAATAATAATACTAAGGTATTAGATAATTTTTCTCTTACGATTCCCGCTAAACAAAAAATTGCAGTTGTGGGTTCCTCTGGTGCAGGTAAGACAACCTTCGTGCGTCTACTTATGAGATTATTCAATTTAACTTCTGGAAAAATTACAATTGACGGAATCGATATAAATAATATGACTCAAGAAAATCTTAGAGAATTAATTGCTTTTGTTCCACAAGATCCAACTCTTTTTCATAGAACCCTTATGGAGAATATTCGTTATGGTAAACGTGATGCTACGAATGATGAGGTAATACGTGCTGCACACTTAGCACATTGTGATAAATTTATAGACTTATTACCTCAGGGTTTTGAAACTTTTGTTGGAGAGCGAGGAGTGAAATTATCGGGTGGAGAACGTCAACGAGTAGCCATTGCACGAGCCATTTTGAAAGATGCTCCAATTCTTGTACTTGATGAAGCTACTTCATCGCTTGATTCACATTCTGAAATTTTAATTCAAGATGCACTTCAAAAACTAATTCAAGGAAAAACTACTATTGTAATTGCTCACCGACTTTCGACTATCCGACAAATGGATAGAATTATTGTTCTTGATAAAGGAAAAATAATTGAAGACGGAAATCATGAAGAACTTTCTAAAAAAGAAGGGGGTCTTTATAAAAAATTGTGGGACCTACAAGCTGGTGGTTTTAAAAATAGAATATAGTATTGGAAGAATAAAAATTTTCTGTTAGTATAAAACTATGGATTTAAAGCACCTCGAAGGAAAGTAAACTTCCTACGGAGCAGGAATTCGAAATTTTAAATATTATGGAACTTAAACATATTAGGAATTTTAGTATAATAGCGCATATTGATCATGGCAAGAGTACTTTGGCTGATCGAATGCTGGAAATTACTCATACCATTGAGGCGCGTAAAATGCGTGCCCAAGTGCTTGATTCTATGGAGTTAGAAAGAGAAAGGGGAATTACCATAAAAATGCAACCAGTCCGCATGGAATATACCCTAGAAGGCCAAAAATACGTTTTAAACCTGATAGATACTCCAGGGCACATAGATTTCTCATATGAAGTTTCAAGAGCTTTAAAAGCAGTAGAGGGCTCAATTTTGCTAGTTGATGCGACACAAGGAATCCAAGCTCAAACCTTGACGACTCTTGGTCTTGCTCGAGAAAGTGGTTTAGTAATTATTCCAGTTTTGTCGAAAATTGATTCGCCCTTAGCTCGAGTAGATGAAATAAAAATGGAGGTAGCAGTATTACTTAATATTGACCCTGATGATGTTATTGAAGTTTCAGGTAAGACTGGTGAGGGAGTGGCACATTTAATTGAGGAAGTTATTAAAAGGATTGCACCACCAAAGAGAAACATGGAAACAGACGGGCAGAAAAACTATGAAGAAAAAGATAGTGTCCGTGCTCTTGTTTTTGATTTTAAATATGATAATCACAGAGGAGTTATTGTTTACGTACGAGTCTTTGATGGGCATTTAAAAAAAGGAGATTCTCTTCTTTTTTCTGTTTCGGGAGAAAAATTTATAGCTCTTGAGGTTGGAATTTTCTCACCAGAAGAAAATCCCAAAAGTTCAATTGATGCAGGAGAAATTGGTTACATTGTCACTGGAATTAAAAGGCCAGGTATCGCATCTGTTGGAGATACAATTACACTTTCAAAAAAACCACTAGAGGCTCTTCCTGGATATATGAATCCAAGGCCTGTTGTTTGGGCTTCGGTTTATCCTGAAGATGCTGATAATTTTTCAGATCTAAAGTTGGCACTTGGAAGACTTCGTTTGTCTGATTCAGCTTTTTCTTATGAAGAAGAATCTTCAGGTACCCTTGGAAAGGGTTTTCGTTGTGGTTTTCTTGGAATGCTTCACTTGGAGATTATTACTGAAAGATTGAAAAGAGAATTCGGACTTGAACTAGTTGTCACAATGCCTTCAATTACTTATAAAGTTATTTTAAAAAATGGTAAAGAGGAAATGATTTATTCACCACATTTTTTTCCTGACGATGGACAAGTTATAAAAGTATATGAGCCTTGGGTAAAGGTTAAAATAATTACCCCTGATTCGTACTCAAGTATTTTAATGCCGTTTCTTTTTGACCACGAAGCGATCGTACACTCAACTGAAAACTTTGGAGACAATCGGTCAGCCATAAGTTTAGATATGCCACTTCGAGAATTGATGCGAAACTTTTTTGATGATTTAAAAAGTATTACTTCCGGTTATGGTTCTATTTCTTATGAGATTGGGGAATATAAAGTTGCAGATGTAGTTAAACTCGATATTATCGTTGCAGATGAACCAATGGTAGCTTTTTGTCGAATTGTCTCACGCAAAAGAGTAGAAGAAGAAGCTCACATTCAAGTGGGTCGCCTGAAGAGTATTATGCCTCGACAACAGTTCGCTTTTAAAATTCAAGGTAAAGCCTTAGGCAGAATTATTGCTTCAGAGTCAGTTTCAGCTTTTAGAAAAGATGTTTTGATGCATGGAAGTAAGGTCGTCGGAGGAGGAGATGTTAGTCGAAAAAAGAAATTATTGGAAAAACAGAAAAAAGGAAAGGCTCGAATGAAAGAGAATGCTAAAGTAAACATCACTCAAGATGTCTTCCTGAAAATGATGCGAGCGAAAGATTAATTTCAAAAATTACTTTCTTAATATTGGAGAGTAAAGTAAAATCATACTGACGATGATTAAGACGCATAGAACTGACCAAATAATTTGTACTTTCTTTTGATGCTTTTTATCGAAAATCATATTACAATAGTATCATACTATGAGAAATTTTCAAGAAAAAAATAAATTTAAGAGTTTTATGCAGTCTAAGCCTGCATTGATAGTGCTTACTATTATTGTGTTGTTTTTTATTTGGAATATTATAGGACTTTCAATGAAACTCGAAGATACCTATAAAAATAAAAAAATCGAACAAGAAAAGATATCTGATTTGAAGGCTAGGAAAGAAAAACTCTCTGGTGATATTTTAAAATTAGATACCGATAAAGGCAAAGAAGAGGTGATTCGGGAAAACTTTGGTATGGTAAAAGATGGCGAGCAGGTGATTGTAATCGTAGATGATAAGAATCCGACAGATGCTCCGAACGTTGAAAAAAAAGGTTTCTTTTCTTTTTTAAGAAATATTTTTAAAAAATAAATATGTATCCCGTAGTAGAATTTCAAATTATTTATTTGTTCTTTCCTAGGATTAAGTTTTACAGTAGTTTATTATTATTAATAATAAAGTTTTATTTTGTTTTTATTAAATCAATAAAGAACAATTTGAAATTTCACTATCGGGATGTACATTAAGGTTGTAGTTAAGGCTGGAAGTAAAAAAGAAAACTTCGTTCAAAAATCAAAAGACCATTTTGAAATTTCAGTTAAAGAAAAAGCTGAAAATAACATGGCCAATAAAAGAATTATCGAAATTTTAGCTTTATATTTTAAGGTTTCTATTGGAAAAGTTCGAATCATAAATGGCCATCATCATCCACATAAACTTTTAGTGGTAGATAGTGGATTGTGATACCCTGTAGTAGATTTTGAAAAAGTAAATTTTAATAAAATTTACGCATTTAGTTCATTTTCAAAATTCGCTACTGGGTGATATAATATCTTTATGAAAATTACATTTTTTGAGGTGCCCAAAAAGGAGGAAGAGATTTTTACTAATTTATTGGCCGGTTATGAAGTTTCTTTTATCGAAGAAAAATTAAAAGAGGATACAGTACATTTTGCTAAAGATGCAGATGTGGTTTCTGTTTTTGTAAATTCTGTAATCAATAAAGAAATCATTGATGCAATGCCAAATCTAAAATTAATCGCTACTCGCTCAGCTGGCTTTGACCATATTGATCGAGAATATTGTGCTTCTAAAAATATTGTTGTATCGAATGTTCCTGCTTATGGCACAAAAACTGTAGCTGAATTTGCTTTTGCATTATTATTGTCTCTTTCGAGAAAAATTTTTGATGCTGGACGCCAGATGAAAGAAGAAGGAGATTTTTCAATTTTTAAACTACAGGGTTTTGATTTAAATGAAAAAACAATTGGAGTTATTGGAACAGGTAAGATCGGTAAAAATTCTATCAAAATTGCTAAAGGTTTCAATATGAATGTTTTGGCTTATGATCCATATCCGGATGCACTTTTTGCTAAAGAAGTTGGTTTTGAATATAAAAACTTGGAAGATATCGTGGCAGTAGCTGATGTGATAACCCTACATGCACCTTTCAGTAAAGATAATTACCATTTGATTAATAAAGAAATTATTTCAAAAATGAAAAAAGGTGTTTACTTGATAAATACTGCTAGAGGTGAATTAATAGATACTGACGCTCTTATTTGGGGCTTAAACGAAGGTATCATTGGGGGTGCAGGCCTTGATGTTATGGAAGGTGAGAGGGAATTGAAAGAAGAAATCGAAATACTTTCTAATGAAAATATGAGAGAAAAAGTAAAAGATTATAAAACTTTATTTGAAGACCGAGTATTGATTGAAATGCCTAATGTCATAATTACACCTCACGTTGCATTTTATTCTAAAGAAGCTGAGGGTGAAATTATTAAAATTACAGCAGAAAATATTGAAAGTTTCGCTTTAAATAATCCTCAAAATTTAGTTAAATAAATTATGGAAAATACAATAACAAAAATTACAGCAGAAGAGATAAAAGATTCACGTGGAAATCCTACTCTCAAAGTAACTGTTTTTGTCGGAGAATTATTTGATATTTTTTCTGTTCCATCTGGTGCTTCGACTGGTGCTCATGAGGCTCATGAATTAAGAGATGCTGATGGTAAAGGTGTAAAAATTGCAATTGAAAAAGTAAATAATGTTATTGCTCCAGCTTTAATTGGAATGAATGTTGTGAATCAAAAAGAAATCGATCGGACAATGATTGAACTTGATGGAACAATAAATAAAGATAATTTAGGAGGAAATAGTATGATTGGAGTATCGATAGCCGTAGCCAAGGTTGCGGCTAAGGTTTTAGGAGTAGAAACATATGAACATTTGCGAACCTTAAGTGAGATGAAGCCTTCGCGAAGAATTCCGCATTTATATATGAATTTAATAAATGGTGGGAAGCATGCAAAAAATGATTTAGCTTTTCAAGAATATCATGTAGTTTCAGACATTTTAGATGCAAGTGAGGCCGTTAACATAGGATTTAAAATTCAAGCATCATTAAAAGAAATTATTGGAAATGAATTAGGAGAGGATTCATTATTTTTGGGCGATGAAGGAGGATATGCCCCTAAAATAAGTGATATTAGAAAGCCACTCCAATATTTAAATGAAGCAATAAAGATAAATAATTTAGAGGGAAAAGTGCGATTAGCCCTAGACGTTGCTTCGTCTTCTTTTTTTGAAAATGGAAAATATAAAGTTGATGGAAAAGAAATTACTAAAGAGGAATTACTGAGTTTATATGCTTCGTTGATAGAAGAGTTTAATTTAATTTCTATTGAAGACCCATTTGACGAAGAAGATTTTGAAAGTTTTACAAAATTAAAAGCTGAGCAAAAAGATTTAATTGTAGTAGGGGACGATTTAACTGTTACTAATAAAACATTGTTAGACAAGGCTATTAATCAAAAAAGTATAGGAGGAATGATTATTAAGCCAAATCAAATTGGGACATTGTCAGAAACACTTGAGACGATGAGGCTGGCAAGAGAAAATGATATTGAACTTATTGTAAGTCATCGGAGTGGGGAGACAGATGATGATTTTATTGCTGATTTAGCTTTTGCTTTTGGTACTTATGGTTTAAAAACTGGTTCACCTGTTAAATCTGAAAGAATGGTTAAATATAATAGATTGATTGAAATATCAAAAAAATAAAATATGTTATAATGAAACCCAGTGTCTTTAGACACTAATTATTATTAATTTATAAATTTAAGAATATGATAGAAGAAAAAAAAGAGAATTTTGTAAAGTGGTTTTCTGAAGTTGGGATTGAGGATGTTCCTATTGTTGGTGGTAAAAATGCAGCTCTCGGAGAGATGTATTCCAATTTAGTGCCACTTGGAGTAAATATTCCAGATGGTTTTGCTTTGACTGCAAATGCTTATAGATATTTTTT
>JBAXFW010000036.1:0-8902 GCA_037139635.1 bacterium
CCAATATGGAACAACAACAAATTACGGAACAAATACCACCGAGACAGGTTCATATTCTATAGGTGCTTATTCCAAAACAATCTCAGCTTTAACTTGTGGCACTCTTTATCATTACCAAGCTTACGCTTCTAATACCGCAGGTTATGGTTATGGAAATGATATGACTTTCACAACTGGGGCTTGTGCTATAAATGGAGTAAATACTCCAACCTTAACTACTCAAGCATCTACAGCTATTACTTTGACAGGGGCAACTTTGAATGGGAAAATTGAAACCACTGGAGGAATTAATTCTACGATTCGTGGTTTCCAATATGGAACAACAACAAATTACGGAACAAATACCACCGAGACAGGTTCATATGCAATTGGAAATTATTCTAAAACCATTTTAGCTTTGACTTGCGGTACAAATTATCACTACCGATCATATGCTACTAATACGACTGGATCTGGCTACGGAAATGATATGACTTTTTCGACTTTGGCTTGTACTCCAAATGGAGGAACTGTTCCAACCGTAACAAGTCCAAATTCCACTCTTATCACTGCTACAACTGCAACGCTTTCCGCTAATATTACTTCGGCTGGGATGCCTGCTACACTGCAGAGTCGTGGTTTTTATTGGGGAACATCACCTAATCCTACAACTGGCTTACAGGTCGCTGGAACAACTCTTGGTTCATATTCACTTGCTATTACCGGTTTAGCTCCCAACTCTTTGTATTACTATTTTGCTTTCGGTCACAATGCGACAGGAGATGGATATTCTTCTCAAGGAACTTTCACAACTTTAGCTGCAACTGGAATTAATACTCCAACCCTAACTACTCAATCTGCTTCATCTATCACTGTAAATAGTGCAATCTTGAATGGAACAGTGGTCACGAACGGGGGAGCTAACCCAACGATTCGTGGTTTTCAATATGGACTAATGACTAGCTATGGAAACGATGTTACTTATGCAACTTCCTTAAGTAACAGCAATGGTTTATACTCAAAACCAATTTCTTCTTTATCTTGTGCTACCACATATCACTATCGAGCCTATGCGACAAATTCTACAGGAACAGGTTACGGCAATGATATGACTTTAATGACAGGAGGTTGTGCTTCTGATGAAGTTAAAATAACTCCAACCCCTAGCCCAACTCCAGTCCCTGCTGTAACTCCGTCAGTTAATAATATTGAAATTAAAAAACTTGATTTATCTGCAAGCGCCTTATTGTCTCTTGGAAATGAGGAAAAAATTAATAAAAATTTTCAAATCAATAATCAAGCATATCCAATTCTGTCACATCCTGAAGTTAAAACTTTATCTAAAGTTTTAAAAATTGAAATGACAAATGATGATATTATTAATCTTCAAAAATATCTTAATACTCATGGTTATGTTGTTTCAACAAGTGGTAATGGCTCACCAGGGAGTGAAATTAATTATTTTGGAGTTAAGACAAGACGAGCAGTTATTGATTTCCAAAAAGCAAATAATTTAAAAGCTGACGGTAAAGTAGGACCGGAAACTTGGTTCTTGATGAAATAGTTTATTTTAAAAAAATAGTCCCTAAGGGGGCTATTTTTTTTAGTTTATTTTCTCACTGTAGATTGTGTACAGATTTTTAATCTCACGCCAGATATGAATTTTATTTAAAAATTAGTAAGAAATTTACTAGTGAAACGTCAAATTAAATATCCTTGATTGTATTATTGGTAATAATATTTTCATTGTTTCAAATTTGGTCGAAGTTTTTAAAGGTGAACTTTGCAAAAGTCTACCAACCAGGTATAATTAGGCTATTAATAGATATAAATTTAATAATTTTTTATGAAAAAAGAGAAAATAATGATGGTAGTTTGGGTATTAATAGTCTTAGCAGTCGTCGCAGGGTTGGTTTATATTACAATTAATAAAAAAGCTAGTGCTCCAGCTGTACAAGAAGAACGACTTGGACTAACAGAGCAAAAAATAAATATGGAAAATACACAAGGAGTTGAAGGGGTAAAAGTTACAATTTTAAAAGAGGGCACAGGCGCAGTCGCCAAGAGTGGCGATACTGTAGCAATGAATTACACAGGAACTCTTACAAACGGTACAGCTTTTGATTCAAATATAGATCCAAAATTTAAACACGTTGAACCATTTGTATTTACAGTCGGAGCAGGGCAAGTTATTAAGGGTTGGGATATTGGAGTAGCGGGTATGAAAGTGGGAGAGAAAAGAAAATTGGAATTAACTCCAGATTTTGCTTATGGATCAAATGCTGTCGGAGGAGTGATTCCAGCAAATTCTTCTCTAATTTTCGAAGTCGAATTATTAGGAATTAAATAATTAAATATGTTAAAAAATATAACGCCAGAACAAAAAGCAAAAATGTACAAAGGTTTAAAAATTGCATTATTTGTCTTTTTAGTTTTTGCAGTAATTGATACTTTAAAAGAATTTTCTTCTGATCGAAATGACAATCAGGCATCAAATATAATTACAGTCACTGGTCATGGGGAAGTGCAAGCTGTACCAGATATAGCTAATGTTTCTTTTACAATTAGAAAAGAAGCAAAGACCGTAAAAGATGCTCAGGCAGAAGTAGCAGCAGTTGAGGTAAAAGTTTTAGGATCATTAAAAGCAAATAATGTTTTAGATAAAGATATTAAAACAGTTAGTGCTTCTTTTAATCCAAAATATGAATATAAAACAATTGGTTGTAGCCAATATAATTGTCCAGGTAATAATGTAATCGTTGGTTATGAAGCTTACGAGAGCATTAGTCTTAAGATTAGAAATACTGACGATACAGGGAAAATTATGCAAGACTTAGGTACTCTTGGTGTAACAGAACTTTCTGGTCCCAATTTTACAGTAGACAATGAAGATGGATTAAAAGTAACTGCACGAAAGAGTGCAATTGATGACGCTAAAAATAAAGCAAAAGTATTAGCAAAAGATCTTGGTATTCGTTTGGGTAAAATGACCTCATTTAACGAAGGTGGAAATTATCCAGTACCAATGTATGCCAAATCAGCTATGATGGATAGTGCTGTCGGAGCATCAGCTCCAGCCTCTTTGCCAGTCGGAGAGAATACTATTAGTTCGGACGTTACAATTACTTACGAAATAAGATAATTGACTATTTCGAAAGTTTAGAGTAATATTAAAAGAGCCTCAAAAGGGGGCTTTTTTAAAAACGGAGGATTAATAAGCCTTAATTGGCGAAAAATTATGTCAAAAGTCAATGAATATTTCAAAGAAATAAAGGGAGAGCTAAAGCATGTCGTTTGGCCAACTCGAAATCAGACGATTTTTTATACGATAATCGTATTAGTTCTTTCTGTTGGTATTGCTTACTTCTTGGGTATTTTCGATTTTATTTTCTCAAGAGGTTTAGAAAAAATAATCTCATTTTAATTTTATGTCAAAACAAGAAATACAAGGAACAAGAAATTGGTATGCTATACACACTTACGCCGGATATGAAAATGCGGTTCTTCGCAATTTGCGCCAGCGTATAGATTCACTAGGAATGAACGATAAGATTTTTAATGTAATTGTACCAGTCGAAAAAAAGATAAAAATAAAAGCAGGGAAAAGAGTTGAAGTAGAAGAAAAGATTTACCCAGGTTATGTACTTGTAGATATGATTGTGACGGATGATTCTTGGTATGTAGTACGAAATACTCCTCGTGTGACTGGTTTCGTTGGAGCTGGAGTCAATCCTGTGCCACTTAAGAAAGAAGAAGTTGATTATTTATTTAAGAAAATGGACACTGGTACTGCAAGGCACAATATTGATTTGGCAATTGGAGAGATGGTGAGAATTGCCGATGGTCCATTTAAAGATTTAGAAGGAAAAGTAAATTCAGTTGACCAAGAACGAGGAAAGATAAAAGTGTTAGTTTCAATGTTTGGTCGGGAGACACCAGTTGAATTAGATTTTTTACAAGTCAAAAAATTATAATATTTCGTTCTGGTTTATTTTTTAATTAGCTTCAAATTAGAAAATAGACAAAGAGAGTAAAATGGTATAAATTAGAATTATTAATATATAAATAAATACTGCAATGGCAAAAAAAATAACTAAAAAAATTAAATTACAAATCCAAGCTGCAAAAGCAACTCCAGCGCCTCCACTTGGACCCGCATTAGGACAAGCCGGTATCAACATTGGAGACTTCGTTACTAAGTTCAATGCTGCCACTCAAAAGATGGTCGGAGACAAGGTCTCTGTCGTCGTGACGGTTTACGAAGATCGAAGTTACGACTTTACGGTCAAAACTCCACCAGTTACTGGACTTATTCTAAAAGCTGCTGGAGTCGAAAAAGGTTCAGGCAAAAATGCAGTTACGAAAGTTGGTAAAATCACTCGTGCTCAAGCATTAGAAATCGCACAGAAAAAGATGAAAGATTTGAATGCAAAAGATGAACAGGGAGCTATCAACATCGTCGCCGGCTCTGCTCGAAGTATGGGCATAGAAGTTAAAGACTAATACTAAAAACCACACAAGAGATTGTGTGGTTTTTGTTTTACAATTAGGTATAATTAAAAAATGAAAAAGAATATTTTTAAAAATGATAAATATAAAAAAGTTAGAGGAGGTTATTCTAGGCTTTTAAAAATTTCTTGTCAGAAATGCTTATCTCATATTTGTAATTATCAAAAAGATGGTCCAGGAAATCTAAGAAGGATGTATCTTGATCGAATACTAGAACCAAATGTATCGATTTTAAGAAAAGATTTTACTTGCCAAAAAGGGCATTTACTTGGTGTGAAAATAATTTATGAAAAAGAAAAAAGACCAGCATTTAGATTATTTGTTGATTCGGTAAGTAAGAAAATAATAAAATCATGAAAATATATTTTGCAGGATCAGTCAGAGCCGGTAGGGGTGACCAAGATTACTATTTTTGTATAATTAATGAGTTAAAAAAATACGGAGAAGTTTTAACTGAACATCTTGGTAGTAAGACACTATCTGATCAGGGTGAACAAGGAGTGACAGATGAATATATTTTTGAAAGAGATATTGCTTGGGTTAGAGGATCAGACGTTTTGGTCGGGGAAGTCACAAATCCAGCCTTAGGTGTGGGATATGAAATAGGGCAAGCAGAATTATTGGATAAAAAAATATTTTTATTATATAAGAAAACAGAAGGTAAAAAACTTTCTGTAATGTTATCAGGGAACAAAAATTTAAAAATTGTCGAATATAAAACAAAAGAAGAAATACCAAAAATATTGGAATCTCTTTTTAAGAATTAGTTATTATTAATAACATATTTATATAAAAATGAAAAAAACAATAAAAAAAGAAAAAGTAGTAAAACACAAGAGACCATCTTGGGATGAATATTTCATAGGAATAATGCACGCAGTTGGATTAAGGGGTACTTGTGATAGGGGAAGGGTTGGCTCCGTGATAGTAAAAGACAAAAGGTTGATTGCCACAGGCTATGTGGGCTCACCAGCAGGATGTAAGAGCTGTGATGATATAGGACATGAGATGAATACCGTTGATTATGGTAAGGGTGATATACATCAACACTGTGTTCGTACTGCTCATGCAGAGACGAATGCAATCATTCAAGCAGCTCGATTTGGAATTAGTACTGAAGGGGCAACACTTTATTGTATGATGACCCCTTGTTATGCTTGTGCTAAAAATATAATTAACTCTGGTATCGTCAGAATTGTTTCTGAGAAAGATTATCATGCGGGTAGTCGAAGTAAAGAAATATTTAAAGAAGCAAAAGTAAAATACGAATTATTAAATGATGTTTTGGTTAAATATAAAAATCAGTAGATTTTTTGGTTAATATAAAATTTATGTCAAAAATAATTATCGGATTAGTTGGTTCACTTGCGAGTGGAAAAGAAACGACAAAAAAATATTTAGTAGATAAATATCAAGCAAAAGATTGCAGGTTTTCTACTATTTTGCGAGATGTGCTCGAGAGAGTGACAGTGCCAAATAGTCGTGAGAATTTACAAAAGATTTCGACAGTCCTACGAGCGAATTTCGGAGAGAATTTGCTTGCGAAAGCTATCGCAATGGACGCTTCAAAATTGGATGCAAATGTTGTAGTAATCGATGGAGTAAGGAGATTTACTGATATTGAACACTTAGAAGCCTTGCCAAATTTCTTTTTAGTAAAGATAGATGCAGACCCTCAAAAAAGGTATGAGAGAATGAAAATTCGAAATGAAAATGAAGGGGATAATAAAAAGACTTATGAAGAATTTTTAAAGGATCATGAAGCAGAAGCAGATATACAAATTCCAGAAGTAATGAAAGCAGCAAAATACTCCATTGATAATAGTGGAAGTTTCGAAGATTTGTATAAGCAAATAGATGAGATAATTAAAAAACTTTCTTAGAATATTCTGAGAATTCTAAATCGTAAATATTTAAAGCGTCTTTTGGATATTTTTCTACTTTTGTTTTTTCCCATTTTATTTTCTCTATAGCAGGGAAAAATATCTCAGCATCAGGAAATGAAGCATCTACGTGAGTGATGTATAGTTTGTCGGCAAGCTCAATAAATAATTTATATATTTGTCCACCACCGATTACAAATACTTCGTCACCGTCATTGGTAGTTTTTTTTAAAGTTTCTATCAGCTCATCAATAGAATAAAATACCTCAGCACCTTCTTTTTTAAATGAAGGATCTTGGGTCAGGATTATATTTCTGCGTCCTGGAAGTAGTCTGCCTACTTGTTTGCCATCTTCATCACGGGCAAGAGATTCAAAAGTTTTTTGTCCCATGATTATCGCATGCCCACGAGTAGTCTCTCGAAAATGTTTCATGTCAGTAGGTAAATTCCAAAGAAGGTCGTTCTTTTTTCCAAGTTCATTATTTTTACCAATTGCTGATATTATAGATAAGATCATATTTATATAGCTATTTCAAAAGGAATTTTTTCGTAACTTTGATAGTCGATAACTTTTGAATCTTCTGCGTGCCAGTCAAAAATAGATTTCCAATTTTCTGTATTGATTTTTGGCAATGGATACTTTATTGGGTCTCTACTCAATTGTTCTTTTGCTCCATCGACGTGATTTTCAAAAAGATGTACATCTGCTAAAAATCCTACAAGTTTTCCTTCTTTATATCCGGATTCTTTTGCTATTAAGTGCAAGAGTAGGGCATAGCTTGCTATGTTGAACGGAAGTCCGAGCATAGTATCTACAGATCTTTGATTCCATAAGAGATTTAGCTTGTCTCCAATTGTTGTAATTTGGAAAGAGTAATGACAAGGGGGTAGAGCCATTTCATCAAACTGTAATGGATTCCAAGCGCTTACAATCATACGACGATCACGAGGATTTGTTTTTAAAGTTTCAATTACTTTTTTTAATTGGTCGATTCCTTTTCCATTGTAATCTGTTTGATAGTTGTCATAAGGTGCATTGAAGTGTCTCCATTGAAAACCATAAATCGGACCAAGCTCTCTCTCCTCAAGCATTCTTTTTTTAGATGCTTCATCGTGTCCGTAAGGGGCATTTTGTGGTTTTGCCCATTCATCCCAGATATGATTATTTTTATCTTGTAACCATTTTTTATCAGTTATTCCATTTA
Source organism: bacterium (assembly GCA_037139635.1). GTDB lineage: Bacteria > Patescibacteriota > Minisyncoccia > Phycocordibacterales > UBA9973 > UBA9973. Next base: position 7,577 of record JBAXFW010000036.1, read on the forward strand.
TAAAAAACTCTAATTCTGTAGCAATCAATCTAAATGGTACTTTTTTTGTTGTGAGTAGGGGAAAACCTAAAGACATATCATGTTCAAATATTGCTCCTGCTATAGTATATGCAGGTGTGCCTTGGCGAGTGGCTACTTTTTCTCCTTTTTCTAAAACCTTTTTAACTATGTCTAAATAAGTTCTCATAGCTTGATTATACCAAAACAAAAAAACTCCGCTAGGAGTTTTTTTAAAGTTCTTTATTTTACGATTCCAGCTTTTTTCAAAGTTTTGTAAACACCATTTTTCTTCATTGTTCGCATACCAGTAGTAGAAACTTCGATTCGGATTGACTTGTTAAGTTCAGGTACAAAAACCTTCTTCTTTTGAATATTAGGATACTTCCTTACTTTGCCGGTTGGATTAAATTTAGTAGCACGAGTACGGTTAGAGTACCCACCACCAACGATTGATCCCTTATTTGATATTTTACATACTTTTACCATAAGTTTTTTTATGTTATCATAAAATCTATATGAATGCAATGGACGCAATTTTTTACATAGCAATATTGATAATGTCGGTCGTGATTCACGAAGTGTCTCATGGATACATAGCAGAATATTTTGGCGATAAAACTGCTCGTTTTGCAGGACGCTTAACCCTAAACCCAATTAAACATTTAGATTTATTTGGTTCTATTTTACTTCCAGCAATTTTGGTTTTGAGTGGATCTCAATTTTTAGTTGGTTGGGCAAAGCCGGTACCTTACAACCCAGATAATCTTCGATATAGAAAATGGGGGACAATAGCGGTGGCTTCTGCTGGTGCATTAGCCAACTTTGCTGTCGCTCTCTTTTTTGGATTGATTTTACGTTTCTCATTAGGCATGAATGTTCCAGCTGGCTTTTATCATATTGTTGCATTAATCGTATTAGTGAATTTGAGTTTGGGAATATTTAATCTTGTCCCCATTCCACCTCTTGATGGCTCAAAAATTCTTTTTAATCTACTGCCTACGTCTCTTGCTAAGGTAATAAGTTTTCTTGAAACTTATTCATTGATTTTTGTAATAATTTTTATTATGTATTTTACGAATTACTTGTATCCAATTATAGTTTTTTTGTTTCATCTCATTACTAGTATTTATCCTTAAATAGCTTTAAATTTTTATTTACAAGCTGTGGGGTTGCATTTTTTCGAGACTTGTAGTAAATTACTCTAGTATCTTATTTGGAGTCCTCGGACTCTTTTTTTAGAGAAATTAAAATTATGCCAACAATCAATCAATTAATTAAAAAGAATCGAACAAAAGTTACCCGAAAATCAAAGACGGTGGCACTTGC
>JBAXFW010000037.1:0-8798 GCA_037139635.1 bacterium
CTCCAGTCACATTTCTAAGGTTTTGGACCCTAGGGTCTGGGTATTAGTTTTTTTAATTACTAATACCTAGTGCCTAATGTCTAATTTATTTTTTGAAATAATATTCGTAGTCGTATTTATTTCTCAAAACATCCGTCATTTTTTGAATGTTCACAATTTTGGAATCATAATATTCGTATACAGTTAATATACCATTATTCATATACAATTGGTACGCAGCGATGTCTGGAATACTGACACGAATTTCATTACCACTACTATTTACGTAACCAAAAGTTCTAGCAAATAAATCTGCCAAGTTCCAAGCAAAAGATTGTAAATCTGCACCATCTTGGTAGCCATAAAGTTTTGCTAGTTGTGTATTTGCAACTATTTGTCTTGCGAAAACTGTCTCTATGCCCTCATGGTAATGCACAGTTGCATCAAATGGTGCAGTGGCAGTGTCGCCTAATTTCAAATTTGAAGGATTTGTTGTTCCACTTGAGCTGCCATTGCTTGTTCCTCCACTAGTACCACCACCAGTTCCACTTCCGTTTATTCCTGAACCATATCCACTGCCGTTTCCATAACCATTTCCATATCCTGTTCCCGAACCATTTCCTGTACCTGTACCATTGCCACCATTATCTCCTGTCCAAGAAGAATTATCTTGACTAACATTAACTTTAGTCCAAGCACCACAGTTATTATTTTCAGATGATTCTTTAATTAATCCAGCATCAACGATAGATTTTTTATCAGCACAAGCTCTCACATAATACATTCCTATTTTAGGGAAAGTGTAATTTTCAATAAGAGCCACTGAACTCATCGCTGGAAGATTTGATATTAATACAGGTGGTAAATTGACTAAAGTTATATTTTCAGTATTAGCTAAAGCTAAAGCCTCATTTATTTTGAAAAAATTATTCAAACGATACATTGAAGACTTTTGATTGGTTGTAGTATTTATAATATTATTATTGACAGCCTGATTTGGGTCTAGGGTAGATATTTGAAAGAAACTATAAAAATCTTTTCCTGTAGCAGATTTGCCTTGGTTTTTAATAAGAGAAGAAAGTGGAGTAGGTACGTTTACTACAAAGTTTGATGGATATGAAGTACCTGCAGTTAGGTCAGGAAGAGTTGATTCAATTGGTACTGGATTTCCAGTTCCATTACAATTTATATCTGAATCCATGTTTGCACAAGGGTCTATTGGTACGACTCCTCCACCATCTCCTCCTGGAGTAATTACCCCAACACTTTTTGTAGTAAAGCTAAAAGTAGTTCCATTTAAAGTTTCAGCGGAAGAATTTAATTTAATTACTGCTCTATATTCATAAGCGGTGGCAGCTGAAAGTCCACTCAACAGATAGTTTAAGTTTCCGTTTGTTCCTGCACCACGCATTTGGTCCCCTACTTTGTCGCTCCAAGGAATATTGTTCGTTATGATTGCGAAGGCTTCTTTAGCTTTTAAGAAATCAAAAATCTTATTTTCTAAATTTTCTAGAAAACCCACAGGGTTTCCTTTAATTATTGGTTTCTCTATTCCTTTTTTTCTATATTCAAACCAAGTTTCTGCTGGATAAATAGTATTATATGATCCATTTAAATAAACAGAACTTTCGTCTATTACAGTAGCGCTTTTGGTATTAATTGATGCATTTTTAATTACGTCAGTTTGATCATCATTTGGATCTAGGGTTTTATCTGTCATAAATTCTTTTACCCCACCATACCAAATACCATTATCGTTTGAACTTACAGTACAGTAATAATAAGTAGTATTTTGAGAAAGATTTGGTGCGTCCAAACTAACTTGCAGAGGAGTATTACCCGAAACCCTTGTGTCATTTGTAGCTTTCATTTTTGAGCCATAAATATCATTACAAAAAACAGGAGGTCTATCTAAGGCTGAATAACGAAAATAAACCTTTGTTTCACCATTAGGATTTACTTCGCCAACTAGCTTGGCACTCTTGTCTGTTATATTTGTTGCACTTTTTGTTACGACATAATTTGTCACTCCAGTTGTCTCAGTTCCCTGTCCTGTTTTCCAAACCCAACTACCTGTTCCTTCTTTCCAATCACAAAACCAGCCTCTGTTGTTTGAATAATATGGCACAGTAGAGCAAATATTTTTTGAACGTCCTGTGCAAGGCCTCAAAAGGTCTAATCTTGTACTGTCGATTGATCCAAAAGCATCTGGGTGTTTCTCAACATTTTCTATTGTACAAACACCACCATCAACCCAAACCCAAGCACCAGTTCCAGATGTATATCCACCATCATTTGGGGGTCCGCTCCAGATACATGTCCAGCCCTTAAGACCGTGATAATATGGACCACTCGTACATTCATCTTTTGTTTCGCGGGCCATACATGGATCATTTTCTAAATCTAAATCTGTATCAAAATAATCTACCGATTTAGTACAATAATTATATGCCTTTACGGAAGGAGTAGAAATAAAAAATATAACAAAAAAAGTGATGACACCTAAGATAAGATATTTGTAATATTTTGTATTATTTGTCTTCATTTTTTTAAATAAAATTTTTAATAAACTCCAATCATTGTTTCAAAAATTCCTTGTTTTCGTTCATCGCTTCGAAGTGGAATATGTTTTATGCCAACAGGAACAGCATCTCCATTATCTGTTGGATATAATTCATTTACATCTAAACAAAGAGGTGTTCCGTCTGCGTCTGGGGCATATACTGCAACTGGGGGAAATCCTGCATGTATACTACAAGAATTATCATAATCTGAAAAGTTAACCCAACTAAGAAAACCAGGTCCAATTTCATTTATTAGAGTCTCTTGGTTTACTAGGACCATAGTATTTTTATCATAACCACTCTTAAATGGGTCAGGCAAATACAGTGTTTTTTTATTTGAATTATTCCAATTATTGTAATCATACAAAAGTTCTCCAGGATACTGTGCTCGCTTAGTGTCATATACTCTCCAAGATAAGCGATTCCCATCTGAGCCAACTGGGTTTATTGCTAGTTCTTGTTCACATCCGTTTGGACCTTTCAATAAATTGTTGTAAATATAATCTTTTTCATCAACAATTTGTTTTATTCTATTATCTACTATAGCAATATCATCCCCCGTTACCATTTCTCCTGACAATCTACCAAAAGAAGCAATCCATGGTTTTAGATTTTCTTCATACTGGTCTTTTTGACCCATGATTATATTTCCATCTGAATCAGTAGTACTTAGAAGTGGTGCGATTTCACCAGCTCTGTTTGTAATTGTTTTATTTGCCAACTGATCGTTCAATTTATCAATATTGGCTTTTATGCCACTTAATTTTTCAGCGACACCAACCATCGTGACGATAGTTCCCTCATTGTTTGAAAACATTTTTAAATATGATTTTATTTCATTATATTTTTGATTAGCTTCAGCTGTTACCTCAATCATAACTGCAGGCCTGAATACTTGATTAATAATTTCAGCATATCTGTCCAAAATAGTATTTAATGCTTCTGATACATTTTGCAAACTAGTTAAAGTGTTAGCTTGAGGATTGTGTGATTTAGAAAAAGGACTTTGCCCTGTATAAGCAGCTATTACACCAGCATAGTAGTTTTTGAGTTTTCCCATTGTGTCCTTATCTTCAACAAATTTAATAACATAGCCTACAATTGCCCCCACCGCTGCTCCCACCGCTGCTCCGATTATAGTTCCTACAATTGGGACCGCTGAACCTATTGTCGCACCTAAGTATGCTCCACCAGCGGCTAGTGCAAGTCCACTAATAGTAGATGCTGCGCCAGTTATTTCATCTAACCTTTTGTCACCAATACTAGATTGTGTTTCAGGAGTTACTAGAGCTAGTCCATTATTCAAAATATTACGTGAATCATTTTCCCAACCTGGGTGAGGTCCAGGAATACAATAATCTAATTGGTAGATTGTTGGAATGAGACCATAGTTGCCAGTGAAGAAACCACTAGGGTTATTTTCTTTCGTGATTGGAATAGTTGATTTTAATTGTCTGTTTTGTTCTTTGATTTTATCAATAAAAATTCTCTGTTCATCTATCAAGGCTTGGTTTAAATCAGTTCGAATATTGAAATTTGGATTTTTATTAAGGAAAGAACTTTGATAACCACTAAAGTCAGATGAGGAACTATAATCCTCTGTATTGTCAGTATTTAGAACAATGTTCCCTTCTGAGGCACCAACCCAATCACTTGATTTTGTTAGACCCAAAAAGCCATTACTCGACATGACGCCACTAGAAAATTGACTAAGCATTGCATCAAGAATCGCAGCTACGGCGTCATTTAAATCTTCGGCTTTTAATAAATTATTATTTGGATAGTTCACAGTGTTGGTCGCAGCATCTGCAACCATCTTTCCAGGGGTGACTAGCTTAAATCCTCCAGTACATCGGCGATATTCATATGGACCCTTACTTTCAGCTTGTTCCAGTATTGCTTTACTGTCTTCTTCTTTTGTCACATCTTGTGGGTCAGCACATTTTTCTACTCCTAAATAGCCACCAGATTGTTGAAGTGAACCACTCGCTAAGCTTGTCGTATCTTCAATTCTTTTACCTATTTCATTTGAAGCAATAAGAGCAAAACCAAGTGGGTTATTGGCTGGATTTTGAGTTAAAGCATCCCAGGCTGCCCATCCTCCTTGGCTAAAGTCAGCACTAAAGGTGGTAGCATTATAAGCTGGATTATTTTTTTGGATAACAGAATTTAAACTGTATTGAGCGTTGTTTGCAAATTTATTATTAAAAGAAGATACAGTACTTTTAATAAATTCTTTTCCAAAAGGATATAAAACAGGATCATTTATTTCGGAAGTAAATTTCAATATCTGATCTTTTTCTATATCTCTAAAAAAGGCACCAGGGTCTTGTATAAATAAAGGTGAACCTTCATAGCCACCATTAATCCAACTAACTGTTTCTGTGGTTAGTTTTTGTAAAAGCATTTTTATAACAACGCGCCCAATACTCTTTAGACAAGTATCATTAGCATTTGTTTCAGTGACAGTTTTTAAAGTTTCAGCACTATTTTTTTCTGTTTTCTTAATGTCTTCGGCTACTGGTGCTTGTATGGATGTTGGTACCTCTTCGGCTGTTGGTAATTCACTTAAGCTGTCTCCTAAAGTATCCATTGGATCAGGTATATCGCCCATATTACCCGGAGTAGTACTATCAACTTCAGTTGTGGGTACACTTTCTAAGCTACCCATTTTCCCTGTGAACAAACGGTTCAACGAACTTTTTAATTTATTTTGGCATAAAGGTAATTGTCCTAGTAAGGTACTCGAAGCAGCAATGTATGTAGAGACACCTTCCGCTTCGGTTTTAATTGGGATAAATGCCACTGGCATTAAGACAGTACTTACAATTAACACAAAAGAAATTATTGAATTTTTTAAATATTTGTCTCCCATTTTTTTTATTACAAACATTATATCACTCTCTTATATCTTTGTCTCTAAATCATTTACTGCTTGCACTAAAGCGTCACTATATTTTTGGTATTGCGAAAGACTAGAAAGTCCGATTATCGGATCACTTGATATTTTTGTCATTCCTAAAATACTAATCCCAGTATTATTAGCGCCATTTGCAATTGCTAAGTGGTAAGATGTTAAGTTTTTTGGTACAGACATTTCCATAATTTTTTTAGCAAAGTCTTGGTAAGCACTAGCAATAGTAACTAACTTATTATTATTTGCTTCAGCCTTAGCTGAGGTGATTCCATCTGCGACGATTGGTAATTCGTCTCCAATGCCTTTTGCTTGATATCCTCCAAATATTTTCTTTAAATCATTATAGTATTTTGTAGTAGTGGCTTTATCTGTTTTTTCATTAATTTTAATGTTTTTTTCTGTATAGCTATCTATTAAATCAGGGTAGATTATTTTTTGTCCCAAGGCTTCTGAAAAATTATTGATTGCATCTGCGCTATTCCCTGCTGTTTTCATGGCTACATACGTAGCAAAGAATTCACGAGCGAATTTTTCTGTTTCAGTTAAGTCTTGATTATCTTTGGTTTGGTCTATATTTAAGTCTTTTTTCTTGCCAGCAATATAAACTGAGTCAGAAACACTATTAAAAGTAGCCTTATTGTTTTTATCTGTTCCCCAAAGGGTTTCTTCCCAGTCAGGAACACTATCTCCATCAGTGTCTAGTTGGAGAATATTACTTACAGTAGCTCTTTCATTTACCAAACCACTGCCTTCTTTATTTACTGAAAAGAAGAAGAACTTTTTCTTTGGAGAAAAATTTAAAACTAAAAAAGCTATTATTCCTAAAATAAGAATTACTATTATATAGGAAATGAATTTTTTACTAGGTAGATATTTATTCATAATTTATTGTTCCATTTGTTGTATTAGTTGAATAACCCTTTGTTCCACTTTGTGATGCTCCGGGTTGGGATGATGTTGTACCCCCAGAAACAGCATAATTACTTGCTTTTCGAACTGGAATTGGAATTGGTGGCTCACTAGTTGTTTTACAAATAGAGGTGTCTACAGCAACATTTGCTTTTCCTAAGATCCAACCACCAATTTTAGGTTTCTTTTGTAGATTGGTTGCGTAAAAGGGTATCATTTTATATACACCTGTCACCCCTCCAACTACTTTTTGGCCAGTACTTTTTGAAAATTGGGAAGTTGTAGCATCTACTGCTCCTTGGATATTACTCGAAAGTATTGCCAAAGTTCCCGTTCCTGTACAAACAACTCCAGGAATTTGGGTAGCTATAACTTTTCCACCAAAACCAAATGTAAAAGTAGTTGAACTAGTTTTTGTTGCAGCTGCTGATACAGAAGAAGTCACAATGACGACAGACATAAATAAAAGTAGTAATAAAATTTTTAAAAAATTTCTTTTCACTTTTATATTATAGCACTATGTTTTTTAAAACAAAACAAATTAATCTTTTTTTATTAACAAAAGCCAATCAGAAAGCGTTAAGTCCTCTGCTCTTTTGTTTTCCAGCTCCATTGCATAGGCAAGACCTATGTAATTTTTTAAATTTGATGATAATTTCTTTCTTTTATGAGCAAAGCCAGCGTGAATCAATATCCAAAACCTTTCTTCACTAATTTTATTTTCAATAAAGAAGCTTCGAGAAATATTTTTGATTGAAATAATAGCTGAATCAACTTTTGGGGCAGGTGAAAAATAACGAGCTGGCACTTTCATTTCTATTTTTGGTATTCCATATGCTTTTACTGATATAGATAAAATGCTTTCTTTATTATCGCGAGCTACGATTCTTTTTGCTACTTCATTTTGCACCATGAGCACCATCATACTTGGTTGATTTTTTTCGCTAAGAAATTTTTTCAGAATAGCACCAGTTATATTGTACGGAATGTTCGCGATGATTTTGTAATTTGTAGAAAAATTATGCAAGTTATTATTTTGTTCACCACAAAAATTTTCTGCTGAAAATTTTCTCTGTTCGTCGTCGACACTCCTACCAAGGGTTCTCAAAACAACAACTTGCATAATTTTTTTCACGTCGAACTCTAAAATATCTTCGTTTAACAAAATTAATTTTTTATCAGATATCTCTTTTGAGAATTTTTCTTGAAGTAAATTAAAAAGTTCTCTGTCTTTTTCTACAGCAATAACTGTGCTAGCACAATCTAGAAGTTTTTCTGTTAGGGCTCCTTTTCCAGGACCAATTTCTAAAATAATATCACTGGGTATGATTTCTCCCGCCTCAACAATCTTCCTGAGTGCCGGTTCAGATTTCAAAAAATTTTGACCTAATGATTTCTTTGCACGATGAATTTTATTTTGTATTTTTTGCATTTTAAATTCGTAATTGATCATTCGTAATTGTTTTAGATATAAATTGTTTTTATCCCTGGGTCCTCGTCCCCTTTTTCTAGTAAGTCGCTTGGAATGTCCGCGATAAATTCTGATGGTGCGTTAATCTGGCGTGAACCGAAAATTGTTCGGAAGTTTGTGAAAGATAAAAATAATTTTTCTTTAGCTCTAGTGAGCGCGACATAAAAAAGTCTTCTCTCTTCCTCTCTGTCTTCAGCACTTTTTATTTCATTATCTTTTTGATGTGGAAAAAGTCCGTCCTCAAGTCCGGTAATGAAAACATATTTAAATTCTAATCCTTTTGATGCGTGAACCGTCATTAATTTTACTCCAGCAACGTCTTTCTTTTTTTCTTGATTGTGCATAATTGAATCTTGGTCAGAAGCGAGGGATGCATCTTCTAGTAGTTTTTCAATCCCTTCACCATTTTCTAAATTATCATATTTGAGTGCCAAGGTTGCCAATTCCTTAATGTTTTCAAGCCTTTCAATGTCTTCTTCGGTCCCAGTAGAAAGCTCTGTCTCAATACCAGATTTTTTTACAGTAAATTTTATAACTTCTGAAGCTCTCTCGGTTTCGATTTTTTCTTTTATCGCTTCCAAAGTATTATAAAAATTATTTATTTTTAGTTTTGTTTTTATTGGTAAACTTTCCATTTCATTTGCAAATATTTTTGCAATAGTTGCTTTACCAATTCCTCGTGCAGGGAAATTTATTATTCTTTTTATATCAGACAAACTATCTCTATTTAAAGATGCACGCAAATATGCCAAAGTATCTTTGATTTCTTTTCTTTCAAAAAATTTCACACCTAGAACTTGGTATGGAATATTATAAGCGAGCATTTTTTCTTCCAATGCCCGCGATTGAAAGTTGGCGCGATAAAGTACTGCGACATCAGACAGTGTCATAGGTTCTTCCTTCTCGGGGTCGCTGTCTCCGCGTGCTCGCGGAGCGCTGCCTCTCGGCTCGTCAGCCT